>JBCCCR010000014.1 GCA_039033415.1 Pseudomonadota bacterium
CCCGAAGGGAGCCCCCTTGGGCACCAATAACCGCGTTGCATCGCTTGCCAAGGGCTACGGCCATTGCCGGCGCGATGCGCCTTGTTCTTGGCGCCCAACGGGGCTCTGAAACGCAACGAACTTGCCAAACAGGACACTAGTCACCTTCCGTAGCCACCGCCTTCTGTGACTCCAAGGATTTCACCAGCGCAAGAAATGGATCGGGATACGGCCCGGCAAAACGGAGTTCATAGTTGCGGTACTGAGTCGGATGGTTTTCGGGCAGCCAGGTCAGCACCTGGGTCAGCCTATTGGTGCGCCGGACAAAGAAGCGGGTGCCGCTTACATGTCGAGCAACAAGCTGGCCCATGTAGTTGATCTTGCCGGGCTCTATCTCAAATGCGGTTGTGTCTTCACCCAGCGAAATCTTGTAGGCCCGCCCCCAGATCCCAACCGTAAGATTTCTAAAATAATAGCGGCCGGCATCGAGCGCGATCAGGCGATGAGATACGCCTTTCTTCAGGTCATCAAGCCCACGATGGAACAGGCCGCCATCTCGCTTGAGCTCAATATCCACCGCGTCGAAGTTCAGGTCGGTGGACAACAGCAGGTATCCCTGGTTGTCCTTGAGACTCGGCGGGGGGGGCGACTCTGCCCCGGCGGTAACCTGCACGGCTGACATTAGGGCAGCGCCCAGCAGGAACGTCCAAAAAATCGGTTTGCCGCGGGTGAGCGCCGCGCTGCGAGACATCACTCTATGGTTCTGCGTTAGTGACGAGACCAGCGTTAATCTTGCCACAACGGGATACGAAAAAAATCCTTCCGTAACGAAATTTTGCCGACGACTACCCGGCGCCGTCCAGCGGCGGCGCGGCTGGAGAAAACCGTCCGTGACGCAGGAAGTGGATCACCTGTTCGAGCACATCCGGGGCACGCATCATAAACGTGTGGGTATGGGGCACCTCGATGAAGTCCGACATCCCGTCGACCTTGGTGTTTTCCACATGCACCTTGCCATCGTCGGGATTGGGTAGGCTTAGGGACAGAATCGGGTTCATGGAGCGCGTCCCCGCGATGACGCCCAGCGAAAACGACACCGGTCCGAGCTGTCGCGGTACGCTGTCCGGATCGGTTCCCAGCTGCATGCCGGCCGGGCCGTTGAGGAGCCGAAACCCCGGAATTCGGCGCCAGTTGTCCACCACGTGGCTACCTTGGTTCGGCGGGCCCAGCATCACCACGTGGCCAAGGTTTTCTATCACCTTGCGAGCCAGGTAATACCGCACCAGGATGCCGCCCAGGGAATGCGTTACGAGATGGATTTTGGTGGGCTGATGTTGGGTACAGGCATCGACCCCATCCTGAACCGCAGGTATCGCCAGCTCCTCCACCGGAGCGCTGCGCGAATCGTAGCCGATGTTGGCCACCTCATAGCCTTGCGTCGCAAGCGTCTTTTCCATGCGCTTCATGGAACGATCGGATCTGGCCAGGCCATGCAGTAGGACCACACATTCCGTAGCGGCTGGAGGAATGGCCTTCACGACCTGCTGGCTTGCCAGGCCGGCCATAAGCGTCAGGACTTCGAGCATCGGTCAAAAAGCCGAAAAAACACGCTGAGAGATTGCCCTAGGCCGGCCCCTGCTGTCCAGCGATCGACAGCCGCGCGGAATCCGCCGCGTGTGCACTTTTCCCGACCATGACGTTTAAGGGGCATGAGCTACTCATCCAGCCAGGATTTTGCCGGACCGCGGATTCCGTTCCCAATACCGACGGGTCGCCTGATCCCGGTCTTAGTGCTTGCCGCGGTCGCAGCAGCCTTTGGGGCCGCGCATGCGCAGATTGTCATCAACACCTACTTCGAGGTCATCGTCGATAACCTCGACGATAGTACTTTCTCGACGCCGGGCTGTACTCTCCGCGACGCGGTGGCTTCATTGAACGCCGGCAGCAACGTCGACGGCTGTCTGCGCGCGGTACGAACCGGCAGCCAGCCAAACACCATCGTGTTCGATCCAACCCTTTTTCCAGGCCAAATCTTCCTGGAAGATGAACTGGCGGTGACGTCCCCGCTCCGAATAGCGGGCTCTGAGACGCTCACGCTGGAAATTAGCGGACAAAATCAGAGCCGCATATTTCGGGTGACGGACACGGGCAGCCTCGAGGTGGAGCATCTGACGCTGCAGCAGGGTTACACCCAAACCGTCGGCGGTGCCATTCTGAGCGCAGCGCCGGTCACCCTCCGACACTGCGAGGTGAACAGCTCCCGTGCCGATGACTATGGAGGCGGTGTCGTCGCAACCGACCTGATTGTCGAGCACTGCACCTTCGACGGTAACCGCAGCAACCTGGGCGGCGCCATCGGCAACGTTGGAACGCTGCGGGTTGTCGACAGCGTCTTTAGCAACAACGAAGCAACGGGCAGCGATGGCGGTGGCGCTATCGTTATTGAGAGTTCAGTCGCTGAGATCCTGCAGAGTCGTTTTGTCAGCAACAGCGCCTTGGCCGGTGGGGCGATACTGACGGCTCAAAGCTTTTTCGCCACCACCACGGTGATCGCTAGCACCTTCGAAAACAATCGAGCAACCTCCGGCTTCGGCTCGTCGATCAGGCAACTCGGTGGCGAAGCGCTGGTGCAGCAATCCCTGTTTATCGATACGCCCGATTCGCGCGACGAGTGGCAGATCTATCAGTTGACCCCGTCCACAAAGATGCAGATCGAAAACAGCACCTTCACGGGCAATGACGGTATCGCCGCCGAATCCGACATCACGCTGCTCCACGTGACCATGACTCTGACCCCGCCCCAGGCGAGCGCCACGATAAGCCTGGAGCGGGAATCGACAACCGCGCGAATCCGCGATTCGATTTTTACCGCTATGGGAAACCAGGGCTGTCGGGGCAGCAACGCGAACGTGGTGGAAAACCGAAGCAACATCTTCAGCATCAATCTCTGCCCGGAAACGGGCCCCAACATTATCGCCAGCGACGCGCAGCTTGGGCCGCTGCAGGATAACGGCGGGCCGACGCTGTCTCGCGCCCCGCTTCCAGGTAGCCCCTCGGTCAATGCCGCCAGCATCTTCTGCCTGCCAACGGATCAGCGCGGCTTCGATCGCGGCAACATCCCGTGTGATATCGGTGCGGTGGAGCTGGACGCCTCGGGCGCGCTGTTTCGAGACGGGTTCGAGTCGCCCTAGCAAAAGGGTCGATTGGCGGTTGTCTAAGGCGTCAAGAAAATTACTTCGACACGACGACGCAGCCGGTAGTCATTTGCTCGGCGCTCCGGCATGATCAAGGTTCTACGGGCAATTGAAAGGAGGTGATCACATGTCGAGTGAGTATCAAACGGTTATGAGTCTGCAGTCGTGTGAGGAGGGAGCGGTCCAACGCTGATCGCACCACGGCAACACGAGGGCAGGTTCTGCCCGACTCACGGAAGGCCGCGCACTGCGCGGCCTTTTTTTTGGTTACTAGGGTGCTTGCGGTTGATCAGGACCGCAGGTCGAAACGATCTGCGTTCATGACCTTGGCCCACGCACTGACAAAATCGCGCGCAAACTTCTCGTGATTGTCGTCTTGCGCGTAGACCTCAGCGTAGGCTCGCAGGACGGAGTTTGAGCCAAACACCAGGTCCGCGCTGGCCGCCGTAAACTTCGCGGCACCGCTTTCGCGGTCTCGAAGCTCATAGACGCCGTCGCCGATCGCATGCCAGCTGTACGCCATGTCGGTGAGGGTGACGAAGAAGTCATTGGTCAACGCACCGACGCGGTCGGTGAATACCCCATGCGAGCTCCCGCCATAGTTGGCGCCCAGCACCCGCAATCCGCCGAGCAGCACCGTCATTTCCTGGGCGGTCAGACCAAGTAACTGCGCGCGGTCGAGCAGCATCTCTTCCGGGCTCGCGGCATAACGATCCTTTTGATAATTCCGAAAGCCGTCAGCCAACGGCTCCAGGACGTCGAACGACGGCGCGTCGGTTTGTTCGGCACTGGCATCGCCGCGACCGGGGGTGAACGGAACCGCCACCGACAGGCCGGCAGCCTGGATGGCCTGGTCCAGCCCCACGCTGCCGCCGAGCACAATCACGTCGGCCAGCGACGCGCCCGTTTCCTGGGCGATGGGCTCCAGCGCTGACAGAACCTCGCTCAGGCGCTCAGGCTCATTGCCTTCCCAGTCTCGCTGCGGCGCGAGGCGGATTCGTGCGCCGTTGGCACCCCCCCGCTTGTCGGAACCGCGATAGGTGCGGGCGCTGTCCCAGGCGGTGGCGATCAGCTTGGCGGGTGACAGCCCAGCGGCCTCAATTTTTGCTTTCACCGCGGCTACGTCATAGTCCGCATTGCCAGCCGGGATCGGGTCCTGCCAGATGAGATCTTCCGATGGGACGTCTGGCCCGATGTAGTTCGCCTTTGGCCCCATGTCACGGTGCGTCAGTTTGAACCACGCGCGGGCAAACGTGTCGCGGAAGTACGCCTCGTCCTCGCGGAAACGCTCGCAGATTTCCCGATAGGCCGGATCCATTTTCATCGCCATGTCGGCATCGGTCATGATCGCCCGGGCCCGCTTGGTGGGATCCGTGGGATCTACCGGCAGATCTTCCTCGGCGATGCCGACCGGCTCCCACTGCCAGGCGCCGGCTGGCGACTTCTGCAGCTCCCAGTCGTAGCCAAACAGCAGATCGAAGTATCCCATGTCGAACTTCAGAGGCTCTTTGGTCCACGCGCCTTCGATACCTGACGTGAACGCCCGGTTGGCCTGACCCTGATGGTCGCTGTTGGCCCAGCCGAGGCCCTGTTCTTCCACGCCGGCAGCCTCGGGCTCGGGACCGACATGCTCGCCGGCGCCGCCACCGTGCGCCTTGCCCACGGTGTGGCCACCGCAGGTCAGCGCCGCCGTCTCTTCATCATTCATGGCCATGCGGCCGAACGTTTCGCGAACCTGGGCGGCCGTCTTCAGCGGATCGGGCTGGCCGTTCACGCCCTCCGGATTGACGTAGATAAGCCCCATGTGGGTTGCCGCCAGGGGATTCTCGAGCGTGGACGTGTCGTCGAGCGACTCGTAACGATTCTCGCTGGGCGCCAAGAACTCCTGTTCAGCGCCCCAGTACACGTCGGTTTCCGGACCCCAGATGTCCTCGCGGCCAAAACCAAAGCCGAAGGTGTTGAGGCCCATGGACTCGTAGGCGATGTTGCCAGAGAGCAGGATAAGGTCCGCCCAGGACAAGGCGTTCCCGTATTTTTTCTTGATCGGCCACAGCAGCCGTCGGGCTTTGTCGAGACTCGCGTTGTCGGGCCAGGAGTTCAGCGGCGCAAAGCGGATGTTGCCGGCGCCACCGCCACCACGACCGTCCTGGATGCGGTACGAACCCGCAGAGTGCCAGGCAAGCCGGATCATCAGACCACCGTAATGGCCCCAGTCGGCAGGCCACCAGGCCTGGCTGTCCGTCAGCAGCGCGTGCAGGTCGGTCTTAACCGCGTCGAAATCTAGACCCTTCACCGCTTCGCGGTAGCTGAAGTCCGGATCCATCGGATCCACGCGTGCGCCCTTCTGGTGGAGGATGTCCAGGTTGAGAGACTTCGGCCACCATTTGTTGACTGGCTCGGCAATTGAGGTATTTCCGCCGTGCATCACGGGGCATTGCTTGGGATCGTTCATGGGAATCTCCTGAAGAAAACTTGCCGCTATTACACAACCCGGCAGGCGATTAAGCTAATGAATTGTTTCTTTTATCGTGATTGAACCTCTCTATGGCTAATCGCTCGCCGGCGGGTGAGACCTGACGCGCTGGTGTCTAAGCCGCGCAGCAAAGCAACGACCGCCCTTGCTGGCGCTTGGCGCCTAACCAATAGTTCAGCTCAAAGTTTAGCGATCTGAGAAGTCGCCCGCGATAAACCCTACCCAGCACATAATCAAGCTCGGGTAACCGCCCAAAGAGGATGCGCTTCCGGCGTTACCGCTTCGTGACGCCAGCTAAAAGGATACTCGCCTTCGGCCGCCCGCGCGGTGAAGCGCGAGTCGGTTTTTTTGCTCGTTTTCGGCGCGCGCCTCGAAGAAATCACCCAGCGGCAGCTCGAGCTTTTGCCAAACGGCTACAAGAGCCGCCCCCAGCTGCGAAATGTGCTGAGCGTCGTGCTGCAGCGCGGATTACGGCACCGTCGCGCGCGCTCTGGCTCGCAGCGACAGGATCAGAATTCCGCCGATGATGAGCACCCCTCCGGCCACCAGCCCCCAGCTGAGGCGGTCGCCCCACATGACGATGCCTAGCACAATCGCCAGCAGCGGGGTCATCAGCAGATAGGGTGTGACGTAAGCGACGGGGTGGCGCTGGATCAGAAAGAAGAAAATGCCGTGCGCCACGATCGAGGCGCCGAGCGCCGAGTACACCACCCCACCCCAATGCTGCCACTGTGCCTCGGTAAACAGCTCTGGACTGGGCCGCTCCAGCAGCAAAACCACCGGTGTCAACGCCACAATGGAAATCAGAGCGGTCCAGGCCTGAAAGCCCAGCGGGTCCATGCCGCGGATACCCCGCATCAATACCGTACCCAGCGACATCGAGAACGCGGCGAGCAGCACCAGCAAAGCGCTGTCGAGCTGCGAAAACACTTTGGGGTCAAAACCCAGCACGAGGACTCCCGCAAACGCCACGCTGATGGACAGCACCGATCGCCACCCGAGACGCTCCTTCAGCAAAATCGCGGCCATCACCGCTGACATGGGGATGTAGGCCTGTACCAAGATCGCCACGGACGAAATATCGTCGGAGAGCTGCAGCCCCCAAAAATTGAGGCCGAAGTGCAGCGCACCCGTCAGCACAGCAACGGCGACGAGTCGCCACCATTGGCCCGCCGGCGGCCGCTTCAGAAATGGCAGCAGCACAATCATCACCAGGATGAAGCGCAGCAGGGTGAAGAGGAATGGCGGAAAGTGCAGCAGCCCGGTCGCCGAGGCAATAAAGTTAAACGCCCAGACCAGGCACGCAACAAAAATCAGCAGTAGATGAGGCGCAGGCATTCAGTCACGCTGATCTTGTAACGCCTGAGCGTAAGCCGGCAGTCGCATCACCTGCAGCAAGGATCTGCGATCGGGGAAGCAGCTTTTCGTTCATCGGGTCCGATGCGGTCGGCAGCCGGCAAGTCTAGTGGTTTGCTGCGCGTGTGTCTGCCGTCGGGTCCGCATTGTCAGGGTCCAGATAAAGATACAGTGGGCGTAGGTTAGCCCTGTTCCATTACCCTGACCCTGACCAATTCAATCGATTGTGGTGCCTAACGTTCCTTTGTCAGCGGGTCAGTGCTTCGCAGAATACATCTGGCGCAAGTCGAGTCAGCGGAATGCTGCCAGTCTCGCCGCTGTCGAGTTCGAAGTCGAAATTCGCTTCCGTGCAGGAAACAAAGGTCAATCTCCCGCCGCCGACGGGTGACGTCGAAACCGACTGCGGCAAATCGAATTGTCCGCCCATCGTTTGACTGATCACCATCTCCGACTCAACGCCGAGCGTGCTCCCTTGAGCCGTCATCCATCGTTGCTCAACAGCGCCGATTTTTTGATCTGATGCCTCACCAAACGTAAACCACGCGGCGAAAAGAACCTGAGCGGCCGGCACAACATCAAAAACCAACCCCTGTCCCGGGGTCGATGGATCGAACCATGCGCCGCTCAGTCCTGCGTTCATCGTGTTAAGCGTTTTGGGAATCGGCGCATTGCCGATCGGGTTCCCGCAAAGCGTATCGGGCAAGAGTCGGGTTAGCGCAATCTCTCCCCCCAGTCCATCGTCGAACTGGTAGGACAGGCGCGCCTCTGTGCAGCCGAAGAAACGCAGTTTCGCACTCCCCACAACTCGGGTTTCCGCTGGATCAGCTCTCAGGAAACGACCACTGCTCGTGCTCAGTATGTCCAAATCTGCTTCGGCGCCGACGTAGTCCCCCTGAAGCGTCAGCCAACGCTGCTCATCGCCACCATCACCCGACGCAGACACATCGAACGTGAACCACGCTGCGAACAATGACGTGTTTGACGGAATAGGTTCAACGAGCAGCCCCTGTCCAGGATTATCCGGATCGAACCAGGCGCCGGTCAATCCGCCATCAATCTCAAACGCAGCTTCCGGGCGAACGAAACGCGTCATAAAATCAAGCGAGTTAAACCGCAGATCAATGCCAGCAGCGTTGTCAAAGATCGAGTGGCGAAATCGATGAACTTCGGTGGCCTCAACCACGCAAAGCCTGACCTCGGTCCCGACGTTGCAGGAATTGTCCACCCGGCATGAATGCTGCGGCGCGAAGTCCTCGCTGGTGATAGGCCCCTGGCAGCCGTTTTGCTGACGCCAGAAGTTCATCGTCTCATTAGCGCCAAGGGTCGTCTCACCAAAGGAGTTGGTTCCGCCCTGAAACCCCACGAGTTGATCCGTCATACCGCGAAAAGCCATGAGCGGAATAGCTCTCGGCAACCGGCAACCGATTTCAAATTCCGGCCGCAGCGGCGCCGCGATGGTGGCGGCTGCAGCAAACCGATCCGGAGCTTCGCACAGCAGCCGATAAGCCATTTCACCGCCGTCGGAAAACCCCATGATGTAGATGCGATCCTGGTCTATGGGGGTTTGCCGCGCGATCTCGTCGATCATTGCCAGTACAAACCCCACGTCATCTCTGCCAGCCGCGCCAAGACCGGAGTTCCAGCCCGTGCCCGAATGCGGGAATGCGGTCACCAGGTCGCTGCTGTGGAATGCCGGGTTAAAACCGAATCTCGATCGATATTCGCCGGTCGACCAGAGTACGTAGTGAAAGTCGATGACCAGCGGCAGGGCTCCGCCTCCGCTCGTTGGCGGAACGTATAGGTCATAAAGGCGAGTCTGCCCACCATGCTCTAGCGTCAGCTCAGACTGTAACTGACCGCAAGCCAAGCCCGACCAGCCGACACATAAGATCAGAGTTATTGCTCTCCACATGTTTGCGCTTCTCCACAAGATAATCCGGCGGAGCTACTAGAAACCTTTGAGGCCTCTTGCGTAACGAAAGGCTGACGAACAAAGCGCAAAATTCTCCTCTGAGAGCCACAACTCCGCAAAAGAGATATACCATCGAGTGAGTTAGAACGGCTCGCGTTCGCCCAGCTGACTGGGGCAACGGAAGGCTCACCTGTGAGGGGCATCGCGCGCGATTCCTACGAGAAAGCGAGAATCCAGCCCATTTCGATGAGATTCGTAGTTTTGTCGCCGGTTCTTCGCTGTGTTTTCGTTACCCGCATGAGGGCCATCGATACCTTTAGGTCTCGGCCGGCATTGCCCGGTAACTTGGAGGAAGATCATGTCCCAACTCAACACTAATCGCTTCCGCGCCTTTGCTATTGGCCTGTGCCTTGGTCTAAGTACGTTGGCAATCAGCCCAGCCCAGGCTGAGGAAAACAAGCGAATCTTCAACAACTGCGACGTCACGCCGGTTACAGATTTTTGGCACGGCGCGTTTACCGGCAACGAAATGGGCGGCCGCGCCGGTCTTTGCACCACGCGACGCGGCTTGACGGGCAACATGCAGGTGAGCGGCATGGTCCCGGGGAGTCCTTACACCGTTTGGTGGGTCTACATCGACAACCCAGGGGCATGCGGCAATTTTCCGCTGACGCCCGAGAACTCCGAGGTCCCAATCCCAGAACCGCTGGGCTACGCGACACCCTGTGGCCTGGCGGATTTTTTCACTCCGGACGAGTCCGGCGAGTTCCTCAATCCGCTTGTGGTGTTCGGCAGAATGGATGGGATTCTGGCCAACGATCGACGCACCAACAATTTCAAAGGGAGCTTTAAGGACTTCTACCCGAGCTCAGGCTCTCAGGTTTGGATGTTTGTTTTCGGCCATGGGCCGGCCAAGCTCGAAGACAATCGGGAGCTGGCTCGGCAGTTGCTTACCCCCGAGGACCCGCTGTCCGGCATACCGCACGTCGGTATTGAGGGCAGACCGTTCGGCTACCCCGCCGGCGTCGCGGTGTTTCGGGTTCCATGACGGATCGCAGCGCGAGGGTGCGTTTGACGCACCCTCGCGCTGAATGGGGCAGTTCTCCCAAGAAGGGCTAACGGCCTCCGCCAAGCATCTCCTCGGACCACCGCTCAGACCATGCTGCGAGCAGCCCAGATTCCTGAAGCGGATGCCAGAACGGGTCACGCACCACGCACTCCAGACAGACAAAGCCCTGCGTACTCGCAAGATCCAGCCGTTCGAGTGCCGTCACTTCTTCGTCCGCCAGCAGAAACAATACCGCTTCGCGGTAGGTGGTCTCACCGTCACTTTGGCCGCTTTGCTCTCGCTGTTCGACGATGCCACGAAGGATCTCAGCGGCAGCGCCGCTGCGCCCTTCGATGATCGCGGTCAAGGCGGCGGAAAACCGAGTGTATAAATCAGACGGCGCGGTTTGCTGATCAGATTGGGTAATCGCCAGCGCTCCGCTTGTGTTGCCACTGCGAAAATGTGCGTAGGCACGCTGAAAATTGAAATACGGAGAGTCAAAGACCGGTTGGGTCTCCAGGAATCGTTGCCACTTACCCACATACAAAAACACGTTGGGTGTTTCGCCTGTCTCTGCGATCAGTACCAGTGGATCCAACGCCAACGCTTTCTCCATCGCCCGTTCCGATTCCTCGAGACGCCCGGTGTAGTTCAGGAGATAGGAAACCGTTGCCCACAGTGGCGCAACATCTGGAGAGGACCGCGCCGCCTGCTGCGCCGCGGCGAGCGCTTCGCTCAACTTGCCCTGCGCCGCAAGCACCGATGTCTTGACCTTAATCGCGCTGGGATAGTCAGGTCTCAGTGCCAGCACCTTTTTTGCAGCCCCCATCGCGCCCTTCAGCGCGTCTTCACCTAGACCGCACGCCCAGGAATCCACCCAATGAGCCCAGGCCAAGGCCATCCAGCCACGCATGAAATCGGGGGTGCGCTGCACAACCGGAGTCATCATTCGAGCCAACTCCGGGTTACATCGCTCAAGCTCAAGCTCCGACATGACGAGCGCGTACGTCTCAAAGTCGGCAATCTGGTCCGGGAACCCTGCCTGGCTGGCGTTTCCCAGCAGGTGGGTGGGCAGGCGAAGCATGGCGCGATCGACAATCGCGTCGCGCACCGTGATGAACCGGCGCGTACTGGCAGAGTCGCCCTGCTTTGGCAGCTCGTAGACAACCATCGTAAAGCGTGACCGGTTTGAGGTGTCCCACAACCACAGTCGCACTTCAGGGCGCGCGGCGCCCGGCGTTTGTTTGACGTTGCCCGTCACGAGCCAATCGATTCCCAGCCCCTGCGCGAGATCGAGGGCCAACGGCATGGAGCCCTCGTCGGTGGTAGCTTCGAGAGCCCGCGTTGAGAGACCGGAGAATTCGTCCAGCCGCAGACGCAGCGACTCCGTCAAAAGCAGCGCGCTCGCACTGACTACCTCAGAGGACACCTGGAGGTCGGCAACGGCGATTCGCTGCACCGATGACGATATGGGCGCATCAACATCGATCAGCGCGGCCGCCAGCGCAGCGGCAGCAACCAACACGGCGGCGAGCCCTTCCCACTTCCAGCGAGTTCCGCCTGAGCCAACGGCCGGCTCCGACTGTGGGTGGACACTCGCAATCTCATGGTGGACTTCCGGCGTAAAGCGGTAACCGCGCCGGGGGACTGTCTGGATGAGGCTTCGAGCGCTATCGTCAAGCGCCCGTCGGACCTCAACGATGCACTGGACCAGAGAGTCTTCCGCAATGACTGCCTGCTCACCCCAGACGGCGTCCATGAGTTCAGCTTTGGTGATCAGCGCGCCGGGTCTACCCAGGAAGTACGCCAGCACCTCCATCGATTTTGGGCGCAGCTCGATGGCAACTCCACCACTCGACAACAACGCCGCATCGGCATCGAAAACAAAATTGCCGAAGACGAAACGCTTGGCGCCCCGAGCCTGTTGATCGTTTGAATCAGTCATTGCTACCGCTTGGTGCCACTGCCAGTACTTTCCAGCGACGAAATCCAGTCGTTTCACTGTTGCCCATCAACAGGATTCGCGCAAGCAAAAACCCGCAAATATCAGGCAGGCAGTTGAATCGCCCCACTAGACCCACCGGTGGTCGACTCCGCTGCTGGCGTTGTCGATCTATGCACTTTTGCCCTTCTCCTGTACATATTCGGCGATGGTGTCGAACACCAGCCGAATACGCCGGCTGGTGTGCAGCTCGCGGTGGGTGACCAGCCAGACCGGCACGGGGAAAGGCGGAAGCGATGGCAGCACCAGCTCCAGCGAAGGCTTTAAGGCGGCCACATCTCGGGTCATGACGCTCACGCCCAGCCCCTGCTCCATCAGCGCCAGGATGACCACGCCGCTTGAGGTGTAGACTTTGAAATGCTGCGGGGTCAGGGGAATGCCCATCTCGTTGAACACAGCCAGCAGCGTGGTTGGGCTTTCAAAGCCAATGAAATCGTAGTTCACCAGATCGGCTGGCGTTTTTGGCCTACCTTTCCTGTCCAGGTACGCGCTGGCCGCATAGAAATGGCCAGTCATGTCGCCGATATGACGCGCGATGAGATCCCCGTGTTCCGGCCGGGCGTGCCTCACCGCTATATCCGCTTCACGCCGGATCAGATCGAGTGATTCGTTCGCGGTGATGATCTCCAGCTCGATGCCGGGCGCCCGTTCGCGTATCCGCTCAACGATGGGCGGCAAATGGATCATGGCAAATCCTTCGGTGGCGGTCAGGCTGACATGTCCATCGATAAGCTCGGTGCGGCCCGTGGCCGCAAGCGAGACCCGTGTCGCCGCGTCACCCATCGCGCGCACGTGCTCCAGCAACGCCAGACCGGTTTCGGTGAGCTCCATGCGCCGGTGCCCCCGTTCAAAAAGGGTCACGCTCAAATCGGCCTCAAGGCCCGCAACCTGCCGACTCAGCGTAGGTTGCGTCACCCCAAGCGCCCGCGCCGCGGCGGATAGCGAACCTTCCTCTGCCGTCGCAAGAAAAGCCCTTACCTGATTCCAGTCGAAGCTTACCGCCTGCCAATTCATAATTTATGCATACCAAATATAGAAATATTGGGAATTTATGTTTTGTATTTGCATAGATAGCATGACACCTCGTTTGAGAGGAACCAAGTCATGCAGTACACCAACGCGCCATTAATCCCTGTCTTTTCCCGCTGGGTCGGGTCCTGGCAGATTCGCGTGGAGCGGCGCCCTCTACACCCGGAAGCGCTGGCCGAAGCCTACAATCGCGAGGCACCTCGCTGGACGGCGCTGACCGACAGACTCGGCTATGGCCAGGCTTACGAGCGCCTGTTTGAGAAGCTCATCAGCGGCAGGACTATTCAGGCCAGCGCGGCGCCGCTGAAAGTGCTCGATTGCGGCGTGGGGACGGGGTCTTTTTCCCTCGCGCTCGCGCGTGCCTGGCGCATGCCCCTTGCACTGAGCGGTGTGGACGTATCGCCGGCGATGATCACCACAGCCGACGCCCGTTTCCGCGCCGCTAACCGGCCGGCCCGACTGCTGGAAGCATGCGTTTGTGCGCTGCCGTTTGCCGATGCGAGCTTCGACGTTGTGGTGGCGGCACACGTGCTCGAGCATCTGCCGAACCCGATCGACGCGCTGAATGAAATCCGTCGCGTGCTGCGGCCGGGTGGTCGGGTTGTTGCGTGCATGACCCGGCACTCGTGGCTCGGCGCCTACATCCAGGCGAAGTGGCGCACGCACCGGCTGACCCACGACCGAGCTCACCAATGGCTCTGTCAGGCCGGCCTCGCGCCGACGAACACCCGGGCCCACCTGACGGGCGTGGCGGGCCTGACGAGCCTTGTCGCCATCGGACAACATCAACAGGCCGGCATCGCCGGTCCGGAGCAATACCTATGAGTACGATCACGATGAACCCACCACACGCAGACGCACGCTTCTGGAATCTCATCGCGGCGCGCTACGCCCGCAAGGCGGTGCCCGATCAGGCTGCCTACGAAACCAAGCTCAGGAAAACCAACGGTTACCTGAACATCACCGACCGGGTGCTGGAAATCGGCTGCGGTACGGGCAGCACCGCACTGCATCATGCCTCCCGCGTTGCCTCGGTGCTTGGCACCGATATCTCGCCCAGGATGATCGACATCGCCCGCGAGAAAGCCCGGGCAGCGGGCGCCGACAATGTGGCGTTTGAGGTGTCGAGCGTCGAAGACCTGGAATCTGCGCCGACGCCTTATGACGTCATCATGGCCCACAGCATCCTACACCTGGTCGAAGACGTCCCGGCGACACTGCAGCGGCTGTACGGTCTGCTCAAACCCGGCGGGCTGCTCATCTCCAACACGCAGTGCATCGGCGACAGTGCCCGGTGGCTCGGTTGGGTGGCGCCGATGGGTCGACACCTCGGGGTCTTGCCGAGAGTCAACGTGTTTCAGGAAGCGACCTTTTTTGCATGGATCGAAGATGCAGGCTTTGCCGTGGAGGAAGTCTGGCAAACGAAACCCAAAGCGAGTCACTACGTGGTGGCCCGCACGGTTTAACCGCAGCCTGTTCCCGGCTGGACCGCAATGGTCCAGCCGGTTGTACCTCACCCTCCGCGGACCGCTACCCCTCCCGCCCTAAGTCCGCCGGCTGTCGCGCAGCACTGTGTATAGGTTTTGACAGCTGTGTATATATGTGTATACTGTGTATATTGATTATAAACAGTTGACGGTAAGCCATACCGATGGGCCACGACTTCATCCTGTCGCAGAGCGACGGACGACCGATGTACCTGCAGATCATGGAGCAGATCAAGCTGCGCATTGCCGTGGGTGACTGGCAGCCCGGTTTCAAGCTGCCGTCGATCAGGGAGCTAGCCGTGGACGCAAAGGTCAGCGTGATCACCATCAAAAGGGCGTATCAGGATCTCGAAAACGAAGGCGTCATCGTCACGCAGCAGGGCAAAGGCTCGTTTGTCGCGGCGGTCGATGACCTCGGCAGTCGGCTCAAAGAGGCCGAACTCGATCAGCATTTGACGCAGGTGATGAAGACGGCCAAGTCGCTGCGGCTTGACGTCGAAGAGCTGATCAGCCGGCTGCGAAAACGCTGGCCGGACGCATGAGCCAGGACTCCAGGAATAGCATCATGAATAGTAACGAATCGACAGCACCGCTGATCAAGCTGAAGGGTGTAGGCAAGTCCTACCAGCATTTCGAACTGGCCGACGTCGACCTGTCGCTGGAGCCAGGTTGCGTGATGGGTTTCATCGGCCCGAACGGTGCCGGCAAGTCCACGACTATTCGAATGATCATGGGGCTGATCAAGGCCGATCGGGGTGACTTGGAGGTGCTGGGTGTGCCGATGCCCGAGCGGATGGCGGATGCCAAGTGGGACATTGGCTTTGCTTCCGAGGACATGCGGCTCTTTAAGAACGGCACGCTGGCCTGGCATATGAACTTCATGCGCCGAATCTATCCCCGCTGGGATGACAACTATGCACAGGTGCTGCTGAAACGCTTTGATCTCCGGCAGGAGCAGAAGCTCAAAGGCTTCTCCCACGGGCAGCGCGTTAAGGCTGGACTGCTCCTCGCTTTGGCGCGTCGGCCAAAACTGCTGGTGCTGGATGAACCGACAACGGGACTCGATCCGGTCGCGCGAAAGGAAGTCCTGAACGAGCTGCTGGAAGTGCTGGCCGATGAACGTCGCGCCGTGCTGTTTTCGTCGCACAACACGCAAGACGTGGAACAGGTCTCCGACATGATCACCTTTATCGACCGAGGCCGGATCATCGACTCGCAGGATAAGGAAACGTTTCTGGAAAAGTGGCGACGCGTCCGCTTCCGCGCTGCCGACGAGATCCGCGAAAAGGACCTTTCCGGCGTTGTGGAATTTCACCATCGCGGTCAGCTCGGTAGCGTGGTCACCGATCGGTTTGAGCCGGCGATGACCGAGCGGCTGACCCACCTGGGCGCTGAAGTCCAGGGTGTCGAGCCGATGACGCTGGAAGAGATATTTGTGGCTGAGGTTGAAGCCAGCCGCGAGGAGGTATTGTTGTGACCACAATTGCTGCCACCAACGACAGTGCTTTGGCGCCTGAGCGGGTTAGCGTGCGCACCCTGCTTTGGGAGCTGGCCAAAAAGGACGTGTACTTCAGCGCCGGCCCGCTGCTGGCCTATTTCGCGCTCGGCATGATCGGTGTCGGGCTGCTGGCCACGGGTCATGAAGCGGCGTTCTACACCGGCGCACTGCTTCTTATGTCAGCCGTCATCGTGACCGGAGCACACCTGGTGTTTGTCAACGTCGTGGGCGAGCGCGGTCAGCAGAACCTGCCGCTGGTCATGAGCCTGCCCATCACCTACATGCAGTATTCGGTCTACAAGCTGGGCGCTAACCTGGGCATCTTTCTGCTCGCGTGGCTGATCTTGGTGGGCGCTGCCGTCGGCACCATCCTCGGCAAGGAGGGCCTGCCCAATGGTCTGATCCCGTTCACCGTCATCATGCTGCTCGAGCTGTTTCTGGCTTATGTGCTGGTGCTCTGCGTGGCGCTGGTCATGGAGTCGGAAGCCTGGACGATTGTGGTGATGACTATCACCAATATTCTGATTTCCCTGGTGATGTACAGCCTCAACAAGATTGAGGGCATCGGCCCGTATGTGTCGGGTCCGGTAGCGGTTTGGAACCGGTCCTCGCTGGGCCTGATTGCCGCTGAACTGATCGCGATTGTGCTGCTGATCGCCGCAACTTTGCTGATTCAGTCCCGGAAACACGACTACCTGTAGTCGTCGTGACCTGACTTCGAATTTAACCGTCGGCCAGCACGGTCGACCTTTCCACTGGAGAGAACTCATGGAACACGCCAAAACCGGCGAGGACTTCGCTCGCCCTGAAAACACCACGCCGATCGACCAGCGCTATCACTACATGGACAACCTCCGGGCGTTGGCCATGCTGGCGGGCGTCCTGTTTCACGCGATGCTGGCGCACAGCCCGCTCATGGCCAACCTGTGGCTGTCCGCGGACTCGCAAAACGCCGCGTGGATCGACGCCGTTGCCTGGTTCAGCCACCTGTTCCGGATGCCACTGTTTTTCCTGATCGCCGGCTTCTTTGCTGCCTACCTGTTGCGTAAGCGCGGCGCCTGGGGTCTGGTGAAGAACCGCGCGCTGCGCATTGCGCTCCCGCTGCTGGTCTTCCTGCCGCTGGTGACCATCGCCACCATCGGCGGCATTGAATGGGCCAGCCAGCACGTGGCCCGGCCCTCCCCGATGCTCGGCCTCATCAAGTGGCTGCAGACCCTGCCCGAACAGACGCCGCCCCCGTTTTCCTTCAGCCATCTCTGGTTTCTGTACCAGCTTTGTCTGTTTATTCCCGTCTGGCTTCTGCTGAGCCGACTCGGAATCCTGGCGCGTTTGTCGCGATTCGATGGACTTGGAGTCTTGCCTGCGATGCTCCTATTGCCGATCCTGACCGTTCCAGCGCTGCTGAGTCAGACGGCGCCGCACCCGGCACCCGATGGCCTGATGCCACACGGTTGGTCGTTCGGTTTTTACGGGCTTTTCTTCCTCTTTGGGAGCTACCTGTTCGGCCAGCAAACTCTGCTGGAGCGTTTGCGGCCGCACGTCAGCTTGATGCTGGCTGGCAGCGCAGCGCTCTATGCCGTGTACTTTTACTTCCTGCCGAAGTCCGTAAGCATGGAACAGATCATGGCGCAAGGTGGCCAGCCGGATGGGCTTACGGCCGAACACATCGCCATGGCGGTTGCCGGCGCGTTCGTCTCGTGGTGGATGACCCTTTCCTGCCTGGTCCTTGGCAAGCGTCTACTCGATCGAGCCAGCGGCGCGATGCGCTATGTCGCTGACGCGTCCTACTGGATCTACCTGATCCACCTGCCGTTGCTCTTCTGGATCCAGTTTGCGCTGCTGGACTTCGACGGGGGCCTGTGGGTAAAGCTGACGCTCTCGGTCGTCTTGACGATGCTGCTCGGGTTGATCAGCTATGCGTTGCTGGTTCGCTGGACGCCGATCGGCTGGCTGCTGAACGGGCGCAAAAGCAGGCGTCGCCCGACCGCCGCCAGCCATGCAGAACCGGTCCCCGACGGTCAGCCCTCGTCGTAAGGTTTTCCGGCGACGCTGATGCCTGGGCGTCAACTGCTGGCCATTTGCCACATTGACGCCTTTGCCGCCGCAGGGTTACGCTGAGACGCTTTACCGCGGCCAAGACTGAGGAGCAGTTCGTTGAGGATTACCTTCGATTTAAGTGATAAAGACCTGAGCCACTTTCGTGGGGTAATGCGCCGCGCCATCAAGGCACACAAGGACACCGATGAGGCCACCATCGTGGCCGCCGCCACCAAGCTTCTCGCTGAGGTCAACGCCAAGAAAGCGCCCAACTTCATCACCGACCGTTTGTCCCGGCTGCGTGGCCTGATCGCCATGGTCGAGGACAAAGGCTGGGCCATGCCGCCCGATGAGCATAAGCGCGTGATGAGCGCGCTGGCCTATTTCAGTGATCCGGAAGACCTCATTCCGGATGAAATCCCCGGCCTGGGTTTTCTCGATGACGCCATCATGATCGAACTGGCGGTCCGCGAGCTCAAACACGAAATCGAAGCCTATCGAGACTTTTGCGTGTTTCGCACCGCCGCTGCAGCGAAACGTGGCATTCCGGAGCACGACCTGGACCGGGAGGACTTTGTGGTCGAACGGCAGAAGCGTCTTCACCGGCGCGTCAAAACGCGCCGCTCCAGCCGCAGCCGCAAATCCGGGACGGTGGGCAACTTCCGACTGTTCTAAGCCGCCGGCTGCACTGAGGTAGAAGCCTCGGAAGGCTGCCAACAAGCTCACGCAAGCGTCTCTAAAAGCTGGATATTTTCTTTCCAGCCGACTAGTATTTCCGTCCCCGGGTATTTTCAGGCAACGCCATGGATGCGCAGGACCCTGCCGCCTTGGGGGGAAGAATCACAACCTGGCTTATCTCGGCGCTGATCCTAGTGATCACGGCTGCCGGTTCGCCGGCGCTCGCATTTCAGACCTTTAACCGCATCAAAACCGGCGGCGAGCTACGCATTGGCCAGCTTGCGCCCGCCAGCGTGACGGCCGACCAGGAACGCGTTCTGGCCATGAATCTCGCGGCCCGCCTCGGTGCTCGACCCTACTTTATTGATTTTGTCGGGGTGGACGAGCTGCTGAAGGGCCTGGCAGACGGGGACGTCGACGTCGCGATTGAACCGCTGTCGCAGGCCAGACCCCTTCCTGCCGGGCTGGCGTCCACCCTGCCGGTTCGCCACGCCGACCTCTGGCGCGTGACCAGCCCCTACGTCGCAGAGTCTCGAAGCACCAACGCGACGCTGACGGTTCATTTCGCCTCGGATGCGTGGCACCAGGCGCTGGCCCTTAAGAAAGGTAATGAGCACATCCAGCTGTCGGTGGCACCGGTGCGAGCGAGCCGGCACGCGCTCCTGACCCAGGTGGGTCGGGGCGAAGTGACCGCATCGCTGGCCTATGAGCATGAGTTTACCGACCGCGCAATCACCGGGCTCCGACCGCGTCAGCGTCTCCGGGATCAGGTTGCGCTCAGCTGGGTCCTGCGGGCGGCCGACAGGGTTCTGGAAAAGAAGGTCAACGATTTTCTCCGCGAACAGACGCTGACCCGCAGCGCCCTCTACGTCGACCGCGGAGACTGGGAGGCCATCCAGAAGCGTGGCCGTATCCGTCTTGTCACGCTCTACCGGCCCGAAACCTATTTTGCCTGGTCGGGGCAGTTCATGGGCTTCGAGTACGATTTGGCGCGGGCCTTTGTGCGGCATCATGACCTGGGACTCGAGGTGGTGATCGCCCGTTCAAGGCAAGAGATGCTAGAGCGGCTGACCCGAGGTGAAGCGGACATCGCTGCCGGCCTGCTCGCGCCAGAAACGCTTCCGGCCGGCCTCGCCGGCAGTGAGCCCTATTTCACGACCTCCGGCCGCGTGGTCAGCCGCCGCGGACGTTTTCATCGGCTGGGGCCGCTGGACTTTCATCAGAAGGACGTGCTGCTCTCGCCCGGGACGCCCTACCCGCAGCACTTTGAACGGCTCGCCGGCGTTGGCATCAGCGCGAAGGTCGTCGAGCTGCCGCTGAGTCCCTCAGAGCTCCTCGACGCCGTGGCACGAGGCGAGGCGGACTTTGCGGTAATCGACGATCATGAATTTCAGCTACAGTCGCTCTGGCGCGACGATCTGGTCAGCCTGAGTAAGGTGGAGCTCGCGACGCCAAGAAGCTGGATCATGCGCAGCGATACCCCGGAGCTGGCGGCTGCTGTCGATAAGTTCCTGGTCAGCGACGCAGGCCGCCGTCGCGTCCGCATCGGGCGCAGCAAGTATTTTGCCGGCAGCAAAGCGGCAGACTCTTTCAAAGACGCGGTCGCGGTGTTCCAGCGAGACCATGGCTACTCACCGTTTGACGAGCTGGCCCGCCGCTATGCCAGCTACTACGCGTTCGACTGGCGACTCATCCTGGCGGTCATGCTCCAGGAGAGCCGCTTCGACCCCAACGCGGTATCGCGCTCGGGCGCCAGAGGATTGATGCAAGTGCAGGACGCCGCTTCGCGGCAGGTAGGCATCTCAAATCTTTTTGATCCCAAAGATGCGGTCCACGCAGGCGTGAAATACCTGGATTGGGTGCGCAGTCAGTTTGAGGCTGATCTGGATATTCGAGACCGCACATGGTTTTCGCTGGCGGCCTACAACGGCGGGCTCACCCATGTAAACGCAGCCCGTAAGCTGGCGGCCAGCCAGGGCCGCGACCCGCGCCGCTGGTTTGGCCACGTCGAGCTAGCCATGGGAGACCTGTCCTCCCAGCCCCGGTATCAAGCGCTCGACTCGCGCCAGGTCACGGACTATGTAACCCGGGTTCGCGACTATTATGAAATGTACGTGCGTTTAACCGAACACCAGCGGTTGCCGGGCTCCGGTGGCCAGGCTTCGCCGGCCGTGGCTGCCTACGTTGGCGAATAGCTGACCCATAAGGGGCCAGCGAACTTGTCCCAGAGAAGCAATCCCCAAACCAGCAGCGTCAGCATCATGGCGACAAAAACCGCGGCCGAACCACAGTCTTTGGCTTTTTTGGCGAGCGGGTGGATGTCCGGGCTGGCGCGGTCAACCACCGCCTCAACGGCGGTATTGAGCAGCTCGGTAATGAGCACCAGCAGCGCGCTCGCCAGCAGCGCGAGCAGCTCAAGGGTGGAAGAAGCCAGCCAGATGGCGGCCGGTATCAGCACCGCCAACACGATGAGCTGCGAACGGAACGCCTGCTCGTCACGAATCGCAAAACCCAGGCCCGCCATCGAGTTGCGGGTCGCCTGCACCAGCCGTTTCAGTTCGCTCATGGCGCGAGTCTAGCAGGGTGAGTCACCGGGTGACTGAATCGACACATTGAACCCCACGCAAAACGGTAAGATAGGGTCACTATGAGATGGCTAATCATGCTAACGCTGCTGCTTTGGAGTGCTGGAGCGGCAATCGGCGCGACCCTGAAATTGGCTGACGGCAGCAGCCTTCGCGGTGAGGTGGTATCCCTCAGCAACGACGTCTACACCATCCGCAGCGACTCGCTCGGAACGGTCAAGGTGCCGGCCGCAGACGTGGTGTCGATCAGCTACGGCCGCTCGACCGAGCGCGATTCATCGGGTTCTCAGGCGCAGCTCCAAAAGCTGCAAAACCAGCTGGCGGCCGACGCGACGACGATGTCGATGATCGGCGAGCTGCAGAACGATCCGCAGCTTCAGGCGATCCTGGCGGACCCGGAAATCATGCGCGCCGTAGCCACCGGCGACCTGACAACACTGATGGCCAACGAGAAGTTCATGGCGATCATGAACAACGAGAAGATCCGCGCGATCACCCGCCAGGCCACGGGCGACAACTGATCACCGGCCAATCAGTCAGTTAGCCGGCGGATTCAACAATCGCCGCGACACCCATTCCGCCGGCCGTGCAGACGGAGATGAGCGCGCGCGCCTTGCCGGCTTGGGAAACCAGCTTGGCGGCCACCGGCAAAATGCGGGTTCCGGTAGCGGCAAAGGGGTGACCCGCAGCCAGGCTCGAGCCTTTGACGTTGAGCTTGTCGCGATCGATGGAGCCGAGCGCCTTTTTCAGCCCCAGCCGCTCCTTGCAAAACTCTTTGGACTCCCAGGCCGCGAGCGTGCACAGCACCTGCGCGGCAAACGCTTCGTGAATTTCAAAAAAGTCGAAGTCCGCGAAGGTCAGCCCCGTGGCTTCCAGCAACCGGGCGACGGCGATGGCGGGCGCCATCAGCAAACCCTCGCCGGCGACAAAGTCCACGGCGGCGGTTCGCGAGGCGGTGAGATGGGCCAGGATCGGTAGATCTCGCTCCTGCGCCCAGGCTTCGCTGGCCAGCAAGGCCGCGCTCGCGCCATCCGTCAATGAGGTGGAGTTGCCGGCCGTCAGCGTGCCTTGGCCAGAACGTTTATCGAACGCGGGTTTCAGGGTCGACAGCTTTTCCAGCGTGGAGTCCGGGCGGAGAATGCCGTCTCGCTTCAGCCCCCGGAACGGCACAACCAGGTCGTCCAGAAAGCCTTCGTCGTAGGCGGCAGCCAGGCGTTGGTGGCTGGTCAGGGCCAGCTCGTCCTGGGCTTCGCGCGTGATGCCCCACTCACGGGCCATCAGCTCGCAGTGATCACCCATCGACTTGCCGGTTCTCGGTTCGGCCACGCCCGGGAAAGACGGCGCCAGGTGGCGCGGGCGAAAACCCTTCCAGGCCTTGAGCCGCTGGCCCAGCGTCTTGGCGCGAGCGGTCGCGAGCAGACGTGAGGCGAAGGCGTCGCCGAAGACAATCGGCACATCCGACGTGGTGTCCGAACCGGCCGCGATGCCGCTATCGATCTGGCCCAGGGCAATCTTGTTGCCCACCAAAATGGCGGCATCCAGGCTGGTGGCGCAGGCCCGCTGCAGCGTTATCCCCGGCGTCAGCGGCGACAGGCCGCTCGACAGGGCAACCTCTCGGGCGAGGTTCCAGTCGCGGCTATGCTTGATGACGGCGCCCATGGCGACCTCACCCAGCACCTCGTCGGAGAGGGAAAACTGCTCCACCAGAGCCCCGAGGGTCTTGATACCCATCTGGCGGTTTCCGATGGTCGCGTACGCGCTGTTGTTGCGACAAAACGGGATTCGGGTGCCGCCGCAGATGGCGACCGGTTGCTGCGCTGTCATGAGGGGACCGATTCGTTGAACAATGGCTGAACTATCCGCTATGCGCGGACAGGGTTCAAGGGTAACCGGCGACCATCACGCGCTTGCCGTATCGGTGCTGTTCGTAGGCATCCGGCGGGGGGGGCACCAGCTCCACGCGACTGAATCCGACCTTCTCCATGATCCACAGCAAGGCCTCGGTACTGGGCGCCAGACAGATGCCCTGAGTGCTCATTTCCGGACCGTGGGTCTCCTCGGTTTCGTCGATGATGCCAAAACAACCTTTTAGCGGTTTGACGAAACGGTAGTTGCCCCAGTCCACGTTGCCCGACAGGTGTGGTACCACTTGCGTTTCGACCAGACAGACGCCGCCGGTGAGGGCGTGCGCTGTGCGGATGGCGCCCACCGGGTTTTCCAGGTGGTAGATCAGGCCCAGCATCAGCACCACGTCGAACGTCCCCAGAGCGTCGGTGTCGAGTGCATGGATATCGCTGACCATGCCTTCGAACTGCTCATGACCCGCCAGCTCCGCCATCAGCGTGGCGTCCGCGATGTGCTCGGTCCTGGCGTCCACACCCAGGACGCGCTGCGCCCCTCGAGCCGCCATCGACAGGGCGAAGTAACCCTGGTGACAGGCGAGATCGACCACACTTTTGCCGTCCAGCTGCTCTCCCAGCAGCGGCAACAGAGCGCTGTCCATCATCTTCAGCCGCGTATCGTGTACCGCGTTGAGCCGTCCGCCATCGTAGGTGGGCGTCGTTTTGCCGCTGGGAAGTGGGAAAGGGTAAAACCACTCACGCTCGAGCGCTTTCGCCTCTTTGGCTGCTGTGTCCATGCAGGGTGCCGTAGGAATCGGAGGAGGGAGCAATGGTACAATGGGCGTCACCCCTAGCAAACGCTTTAGTCCCGTGACCGCCAACCCTGATGTCCGCGTCGAGCCCGGCACGCTGCTCCGCCGCTACCTGTCAGTCCGCCAGCATTCGCTGGACCTGATCGCCGACCTGACGGCGGAAGATCTCCAGATCCAGTCCATGCCGGACGTCAGCCCGGGCAAGTGGCATCTGGCTCATACCAGCTGGTTTTTCGAAACGTTTATCCTGAGGGAGATCGCTTCGTACAAGGTCTTTGACCCGAGTTTCGAAGAGCTCTACAACAGCTACTACAACGCCGTCGGGCCCCAGTTTCCGAGGCACCTCCGCGGGCTGATCAGCCGCCCAGACCTGCCCCGGGTGCTGGCCTATCGCCATCACGTCGACCAGCAGGTCAGCGAGCTGCTGGAGCACGGCTCACCCAGCGCCGACACGCTGGCCGTGATCGAGCTGGGGCTCAATCACGAGCAGCAGCACCAGGAGCTGATGCTGATGGACATCAAGCATGTCCTGTTCCAGAACCCCACCTGGCCGGCCTACAAAGCCGTCCCGCCCCCGGCGAGCCCGCCGGCGCGACCGGCGAGCTGGCTTGAAGTCGACGCCGGCGAGACTCAGATCGGCTTCGACGGCGACGGGTTTAGTTTCGACAACGAGCTGCCGCGGCACCCCGAACTGCTGACGACCCACGGCCTGGCCGACCGGCTGGTGACCAACGCCGAGTACCTGGACTTTGTCCAAGACGGCGGCTATCGCCAATCCGCTCTGTGGCTGTCGGACGGCTGGGCAACGGTACAGAACGATCATTGGCAGGCGCCGCTGTACTGGGTACACAGCGAGGACGGCTGGCAGGAGTTCACCCTCAACGGCCTGCAGCCGCTGGATCTGGCCGGACCGGTAGCGCACGTCAGCTTTTACGAGGCAGACGCGTTCGCCAGCTGGCGGGGCTGTCGCCTGCCTACCGAGGCTGAATGGGAGCACTCCGCGCACAAGGCCGGCCAGCCGCGCGGAACACTGGTCCCGCTCCCCGCCGGACCGCACTGGCCGCAGTTCACCGGCGCACTTTGGCAATGGACGCGGTCGGCCTATCAGCCGTACCCGGGTTTCCAGGCCCCCGCCGGTGCCCTGGGTGAGTACAACGGCAAATTTATGTGCAGCCAGATGGTGCTGCGGGGCAGCAGCTTTGCGACACCCGCCGGCCATGCCCGCACCACGTACCGTAACTTCTTTTATCCCCACCAGCGCTGGATGTTCTCTGGCATCCGCCTGGCTAAATCTCAATAAGAAACGCTTCATGAGTGACATCAGCTCGGTCGGCGCTCTGCTGGCCATCGAAATCGACCCCACCGAACAGATGCCCAGCCTCGAGCCGCTGGGACGGGAGCAGGCGCAGCAGCTCGGCGACGCGATGACCGCAGACCTGGCGAAAATGATGCCGGATGTTCGCAGCCTCGGGATGGCCCTCTCGGCGGCCGTTTACGATCAGACGCAGATCCTGGCGCCGGGCTTCCCGGTGCACAGCGCGCTGACCGACCTTTATCGGGAAAGCCTCGGCAGCGCCTTTCAGCCCTACTGCATGGCCCTGGGTGCCGCCGACGGCCACCTGCCCAAGCCGGCCCTGGACCCGGCCCTCAATCGCCTGACCGGCCCGCTGCTGATAGTGCCCTGGGTGCTCACCGGTCCGCCGGAACAGATCCAGGCGGCCAGCCAGGAGCTGGAGCAGGTGCTGGTGGAAAGCGGCCAGGCCTCAGCGGCCACCGCGCTGGCGCTCAATCAGCTCTTTGGTTTTAACCTGGTGCACGCTCAATATCTGACGAGCAACGATCTGGCCGCCATGCTCAGTCTGCAGTTCGCCAACGTTGGCCTGCCGGAGCTCTGGGACCTGCTGGAGGCTGCGCTCTACGCGCCCGACGAGGATCGATGGACCGTCACCGACTGCGGCAGCCGCGTGGTCTATATGAACGAGCACGTGGAGGTGCTGTTTCAGCCGTTTGACGCCTGGGCGGCCAGCGCCGACCCCGCATTGGAGCCAGGCGATCTGGCAGGCCAATATGCCGCGTGCCTTCGCAGCCAGCGCCAGATCACCGTGACGCTCACCGCGCACGGCGTGCCGGTGCGGGTGATTCCGGTTTGGGAGATGCCCGAGTCGCTGGATCGATGGCGCGAAACGCGCCCGGAGCGCAAGCCTCAGGCCATGCACTGGCACCACGTGGCCCTGGATGGACCGACGGACGGACCGGTTCAGATCACCCAACACACGGATCCGGAGCTGGGCTCGGTCGCCTTTACGGTGGCCTGGCAGGACGCCGCCGGCGAGCTGACGCGAGTAGAACACCACTATCCGCTGGTACCACAGGGCGTGGCACCGCTGATGAACAAGATGCAGGAAATCGGCGACGGCGAGCGCTGCTTTTCCTACCCCGGCAAGCTGGTGATCGACGCGACCAGCAGGACGCTCGCGGTTGACCCCGACGCGCTGGCGCCAAACTGGCATTAGCGCGCCAGTTTTTCTGGGTTCATTCAGGTAGTTTTGCCATTCGACTGCTAGACTAAGAGTCTTGATGGATACTCCACGCGCTCAGAAGATTTTCACCCGGAGGGTGTCAGATGGTCATCTGATGGCCGTGCGGAACTGGCAGCACCGGATGACCACCGATGACGCCATCATCGCGGTGCCGCTGACCCACGAGCAGCTGCAGCGTTATCGGCAGGACAAAAAGGCCGGCCTCTCGGACGAGGTAATCTTCAACGACCTGTTCCCGCCGCTGCAGCGCGACAAGATTGCGCTGCCCATCGAAGATCTCACCAAGTCGCAGCTGATCTCGCTGATCGAGCGAGTGCAGGATGTTGAGCTGCCGACGCTGCAGCGGATGTCGTGTCAGGATCTCGCCGCGCTGCTGCGCTCCCTGTGCCGGCAGCGATCCCAGACCCAGGCCTGGTTGATTTGACCCCGGCGTCGGTCTTCCCCTCCGCCTAGGCCACCGTGGACGTTTCCCACCTACTCGACGAGCTCAACGAAGCTCAGCGTGAAGCGGTGACCAGCGAGGCCGGAAACTATCTGGTCTTGGCTGGCGCGGGCAGCGGGAAAACGCGCGTTCTGGTGCACCGCATCGCCTGGTTGATCGAAGTGATGGGGTTCTCCCCGTTCAACGTGCTGGCGGTGACGTTCACCAACAAAGCCGCCGCGGAAATGCGCCAGCGCAGCGAGGCCCTCCTCGGCGGCCCGAGCCGGGGCACGTGGATCGGCACCTTCCACGGCATCGCCCACCGCCTGCTGCGCATGCACTATGAAGACGCAGGGCTGCCTCAAACCTTCCAGATTCTCGACTCGGATGACCAGCTGCGGTTGGTCAAGCGGGTGCTGAAAGACCTGGATCTGGATGAGGCCAGCTGGCCCGCGCGCCGGGCCCAGTGGTTTATCAATGACCGCAAGGACGAAGGGCAGCGCCCGAAGCATATCGAGGTGGGGGAAGACCCGATCATGCGCGGCATGCGCAACATCTACGAGGCGTACGAAGGCTACTGCGAGCGCGCCGGGCTGGTCGATTTCGCCGAGCTGCTGCTGCGCGCCCACGAACTCTGGCTGCATCGCCCGCAGGTGCTGGCGCACTATCAGGAGCGCTTCCGCCAGGTCCTCGTGGACGAGTTCCAGGACACCAACGCCATCCAATACGCCTGGGTCCGAGTGCTCACTGGCGACACCGGCAACGCCTTTGTGGTCGGAGACGACGATCAGTCCATCTACGGGTGGCGAGGCGCGCGGGTTGAGCACATGGAGCGATTCACCCGGGAGTTCCCCAACGTCGTTACGCGCCGGCTGGAGCAGAACTATCGCTCTACAGCCACCATCCTCAACGCCGCCAACGCGGTGATCTCCAACAACGACGGGCGGCTGGGCAAGAATCTCTGGACCGCCGGGGCCGAAGGTGAACGGATTCAGGTCTACGCCGCCCACAACGAACACGACGAGGCGCGGTACGTCGTCACCGAGATCGAGCGCTGGCTGGAAGAGGGGCGCGACGCCAACGAAATTGCGCTGCTCTATCGCTCCAACGCCCAGTCGCGCCTGTTTGAGGAACTGCTGGTCAATAACCGTATCCCCTACCGCGTCTACGGGGGCCTGCGCTTCTTCGAGCGCGCTGAGATCAAGGACGCGCTCGCCTACCTGCGGCTGCTGGCCAGCCGCGACGACGATACGGCCTTCGACCGGGTCGTCAACGTGCCGGCGCGCGGGATCGGAGAGCGCACCGTCGCAGCCGTGCGCAACATGGCGCGCTCGCGCGACTGCTCCCTGTGGCGAGCGGCCCAGGTGCTGATTATCGAAGAAGGCGTGAGCGGGCGGGCGGCCAACGCCCTGCAGCGGTTTCTCGAACTCATCGAAACCATGCACCGCGACTGCGGCGACCAGGAGCTGGAGTTTCAGATCCAGCACGTGACCAAAGCCAGCAACATCATCGCCCACTACGAACGGGAGCCCGCCGACAAGCTGGAAGGCCGTCGGGAAAACCTTGCTGAACTGGTGAACGCCGGCCGCGGTTTTGCGCTGCCGCCGGACGATGAAGACGCGGGCTTAAGCAGGCTCGAATCGTTCCTGGCGCACGCTGCGCTGGAGGCCGGCGAAGGCCAGGCTGAGGCCTGGGAAAACTGTGTCCAGCTGATGACGCTGCACAGCGCCAAGGGGCTGGAGTTTCCGCTGGTATTCCTGGTCGGCATGGAGCAGGGGCTGTTTCCCAACCAGCGGGCCGCCGAAGAATCCGGCCGCATGGAGGAGGAGCGCCGCCTCTGCTATGTCGGCATCACGCGCGCCATGGAGCATCTGGTCATCACGCACGCCGAGTCGCGCCGCTGGCACGGCAGCCACAATTTCCAGCGCCCCTCACGGTTCCTGAGCGAACTGCCGAGGGAGCTGATCCACGAGGTCCGCCCAAAAGCCAGCATGCCGCGCTCGCCGGCGCCCGGCGTTCTCCACACGTCACTGGAGGAACCAGGGCCACGCCTCGCGCTAGGCACCAGAGTCCGCCACAAGACCTTCGGCGAGGGAATGGTGATGGATTTTGAGGGGAGCGGCGACCACGCCCGCGTCCAGGTGAACTTCGAAGACGCCGGCAGAAAGTGGCTGGTCCTCAGCTACGCCAATCTAGAAGAGCTGTAGTTCTCAATCAGCCGCCAGCCGGCAAGTTCGCGCGATCGACTACCCAGGCGAATCGGCTGTCCGGCCGTTTTGCCGGAACGAAGCCTCAAATTCAGAAGAAACGTAGTCGGGACGCACCGGCATAAGCGCCGGTGCATCCGCAAGAGTTACTGAGGCGCCGCCGGCGGAACCTCAAAGCTGCGCTCGATAATCAGGTCATCAAACACCCGCCGGAAGACCTGGATCGAGTTGTCGACGCTGCTGGTGACGTAAATGTGGCGATCGTCCGGGCTGAACTTCACGTCCACCGGACCGCGCAGGTTGGTGATGGCCCCATCCCCGTCGCGCAGGATTTCCGCCAGCACCAGCTGGCCAAAGTTCGCCTGCTCCGCGTTAGCCTGCCGCTTGAACAACGTCAGGCTGTTGTCGTCCAGGCCGAGGACGGCAACCAGCTGGCCGTCAGCGCTGATCGCCACCGCGTTAGGTCCGAGCATCGAGAACAGCGCGCCGCTGCCGCCGGTCAAGGTCTCCTGCAGCGTCAGCCCGCCGTCTTCGGCTCGACTGAAGATCACCAGGTTGTTGTTGGTCGCTCCGGCCACGTACAGGTGGCGACCGTCTGGCGAAATCGCCATGGCTGAGGCGCCGGCAAGGCCGGTAATGCCGCCGACGTTGTCGCGGTAGTTTTCCACGAAGGTCAGCTGGCCCACCCCGCCGCCGGTATCCACCGTATTGCGCGAGAACAGCGCCACCAGGTTATCCAGCGACGCGCTCACGTAAACAGACTCACCGTCCGGCGAGATCACCACATCGCTGGCACCGGCCAAACCACCGTCGTTGCGCGACTGGATAAAGCCCAGCGGGTTCGGCCCGGATCCAACGTTGAAGGCGTTGATCGCGCCAGCGTTCCGACCCACAGCGTAGAAGGACGCACCATCCGAAGATGCGGCCAGCGCGCCGACACCGTCAAGGCCCGGAATCGGCCCGAGGTCATCGGTGGTCGTTGCCAGGCTCAGGACGCCGCCGGCGTTTCGGCTCAGCACCGAAACCGCGTTGTCGTTGGTGGCTGATGCGAACACCAGCGCGCCGTCCGGCGTTGTGGCGAGGTCGGAGACGCCGTCGAGGAGCGCCTGCGTAAAGCCGCTCGACCCGGTGTTGTAGGCGGTTGAGAACACCAGACCACCCGTATCAGCGCTCCGGCCAAAAGCGCCCACTGTATCGGTGGCTCGACCGGCGACATAGACGTCGTTACCGTCCGGGCTGACGAGTACGCCGGCCGCTCCGGACAGGCCGTCTACCCCATTCTGTCCCTGGGTCAACGTGTCTACCGGATCGACCGAAGGATTGAAGGCCGGATCGATGATGGTTGCTGACGCGACGCCGTCCACGAGGATTGCGTTGGTTGGCAGGGTGAGCTCCAGATCGAACTGCTCGTCTGGTTCGACGAAACCGTCCGCCAGCAGGGGCACGGAGATTGTTCCGGTTGGGTTGCCGGCTGGAATAATCAGTATGTCCGCGGCCGTGACGTAGTCTTCCCCAGCCGTCGCGGTTCGCTGCAGCGTGAGGTAGGACACGCGCACCTCCTGAGCCGCAACGCGAGACAGCGATACGGTGAAGTCCGCGGTGGCGATACCGTTGCTCGTCGGCTCGATCACGGTGATGTCATCAACACTCAGCAGCGGCAGATCGTCGTCGCCGATGATGGTGACGTCAGCGGTGCCGTCCGCAATATTGGCTGAGCTGGCTGAGGTGACGTTCACGGTGAAGAGCTCGTTGCCCTCCACATCGTTGTCGCCGCAGACGTCCACGGAGATGGTTCCTTCAAGCTCGCCCGCCGGAATCATCAGCTGACCGCTGCCCGCAATGTAGTCCCCACCAGGGCAGGCGCCGGCAACCGCACTGCCGTCAGCGGTCTGCCAGTCGACGGTGACGATGGCGCTGACGGTTGTGCTGAGTCGCACCGGCACGGAGGCGCTGGACAGGACGTTGCCGTTGCCCTCAACCACCGTGATGTCGTCAAGCGTCAGGTTCGGGAAGCCAGTCAGGTTGCCTGGATCCAGATCCAGGCGTCGTGCGGTGCCTTCCTCGCCGACCGTGGTGGACGCCGCGAGCTCGCCGGCGACAAAAATTTGGGCGTTCTCCCCCGGCCGAGCCGTGTTGGGCGCCCGCGGGTCGACCGAGTCCATCGGGATGCGCAAAGCGTAAACCCCCTCCAGCGTCGGATCATCGCCAAGTTTATAGGTTACGAGCGGTTCGCTTTGCCCGGCCAAAACCAGCGTGATTGGCGTTCCGTCGGCGACCGGTGCGCCAAAGAGCGTCACCGTGCCGTAGAGCACGTGATCGGGCTCTGGGATTCTGGCCTGTACTAGCTGGGCGAGGCCCAGCAGGAGCAGGGAAAGCAGAGACATGAGGCCTACGGGCCGCGCGTGATTTAGTCTTCTCATGATCAGTTCCCCGAGTAGGCGTAGGTCTGGAAGAACAGCGCGATGTCGTCAATACCGTTGCCGTCCCGGGTTCCCCCGCCTCCGGGTGTCAGCTGTCCGTTGATGAACACGTCCAGCCCCTCGTCCGGGTCAAACAACAGCGCCTCGCCAGGAATAATCAGCAGCCATTCCCGATTCCAGACCGAGCGGCCGATCAGTCGGCTGTCGGTGATGACCTCCGACGGGTCAAACTCTCCGCCAAAGTGGAAGGCACGGAAGCGCGAGAATCGACGGATATCGGTGCTGTTGCCGATCAGGGTGTCCGTGGGCACCCAGGTGGCGCTGTCCAGATCCTGGGCACCCAGCTGGAATGGCACCGGGATGGTCTGGTCAACGATGTTCCATTCCCGAGTCGAGAAGTTGTTGGCCGCCGGTGCCCGAAGCACATCAGCTCCCACGGGGAACAGATACACGCGGGGAGTATTCGATAGCGGCAGGCCCTCATAATTGCCAAACCAGACGCCGGCCGACCGGATCTTGGTGGCAAAGTTTGACGAGTCGTAGGCGCTGTCTCCCGGCCCGATCGGGTTGCCGAAGTAGTTCAGCGAGAACGAGACGGTGGTCGGGAATCGGATCACAATGCCTGGCTGCGGCCCGGCGCTCTCCGGCGCAAAGGGCCTGGCGAAGCGGCGAAACTCCGGCAGATTAAACAGATTCGCCACCCGGTTTTCTTCCAGGATGGCCCGCCAGGACGCGTCAGCCTCATCGTCGTCGCCGGCGATGCGGAAAAGCTCCTGCCGCAGTGAGAACCGATTGGTTTCGGTCTGCGGATTGTTGAAACCCATCTGGCCTTTGAGCACCTCAAAGTTCGCATCCATCCGCCCCATGGGATCCGCCAGGCCGCGGGATCCTGGCACCGGCGCGCCGCCGATGATCTGCCCGAGGCTTCGCTCGCGCACAATCTGGGTCAGGAATCCTTCACCCGCCTGGCCATCGCTGCCGAGCAGGTTGGTCTCATAATCGTAGGCCGTGGCTGCCAGATAGACATAGCGGGCTGCCAGATCAAAGGCGGCCCGATATTTCTGGAGGGCATCGTTCCGGAAAATCCGGAAAGCCAGATCTTCATAGCGATATTCCTGCACCGCCGCGGCGCCGAGTTTGCGGAAGTTGATGAGCTGCTGCAGCGTGCGCTGGCCTTCCGCCAGCGTTGAGAAGTAGGCGCCCTGCATCTCAAGCACGTTCTGTGCCCGGGAGAAAACCTCCGCCCGCGCCAGTGGCTCCCGGCGCAGCAGCGCGTCGAGTTCACCTTTGAGGTTGAACAGCTCGAGGCGCGCATCCTGCACCTGGCTCTCGATCGCCGCCTGCTGGCTGACGTCTTCTTTGGCCGCTGAGGTGGCGTTGGACGCAATGTCCAGCCCGTCCCCGATAGCGTCCGCAATGCCCGTGGCCGAAACCCCGGCTGCCTGAACCGTGCACTCCGCGGTGGAGAAGACATCACCACCGGCCGCGAGTCCCGCGACGAAGTTACCCGGCACGCAGGTCGCTGCGGTCTTGAAGCTGCCGTCGATAATCTTCCCCACCTGCCGGGCGGCGATGGCAGCGTTGCTCAGCACCTCCGCAGCAATGGTCAGATCGCGCAGCTCCTGGCGCTCGCTGTTGGCGATACTGATCTGCTCGCGACGGATGTCGAAGGTGGCTTCGATCGTGTCGATCTGGTCGGCCACATCTCGGCGCAGGTTCTCGTATTCTCGCAGGCCGCGATCCAAGGCCACCCGCGATTCGAACAGCTTGTTGAGCGCGTCCTGGAGGCGTCCCGGCGCACGGCGTTGACCGGTCCATTCCGGCGGCTTGGTGAAGGCGAAACCCACAATGTCCGAATCGATGGTGGTGTACGGCACCTCCAGCAGCTGGTTGTCAGCCGGGTCACCCAGACTGCAACCGTCTTCCAGCGGCGTGGCATCACAGCCCAGATCGTCCGCTTCACCCGAGATGTTGAAGTAGTTCAGGCCGTTAACCATCGGCGAGTAGTTGCCGTTGAACGTATTGAGCGTCGCGGGCCTCAGCGGCGTTCCGTTGTTGCCGCTCAAGTCGAAGACCGTTCCCTCAAGCGCGTTCACGTCCACGTACATGTAGTGATAAAGGTCGGGTCCGTCATAACCCGCCGGGTACGTGCCGCCCGGACCGATGTCGTCGACAAACGGATAGCCGAAGATCTCGATCAAGCGGTTGTTGAAATCGAGCTCCTGGGCGGCGGAGTTCACCTGCAGATCCTCGACCTCATTTTCGTTGAAGCGCAGCATCCGATTCAGATTGTTGGAGAAGTCCCACACCTGCACGGCGTTATCCAACGCGGTGGAGGCCCGGTCATAAATCTGCTCGAAATGGGTTTCACCGGCGTCCACCAGCGACGGGTCGATGTCGAAGGGCACGATACCTTTCGACAGGCCCAGCGGATTGAGGCCCTGATCCGCCTCGTCGAGCTGCGCCTGAATCGACGCGTGGTGCGACTGGATCTCGGCCAGCTCTGACACCGTGCTTCGGTCGACCTTCTGAATACCCTGCTTCGTCGGATCCGGCTCCTCAACCTGCAGGATCGAGGTGGCGGTCACCCAATCGAAGTAGGCGCCCTGCCCGGCTCGGCGACCCCACTCGGTGAGGCCCCAGGCTCGATCGGGATCGATGTCCTTGTAACCCTGCCACTGGCCGGCCGGGTCTTCGACGTAGGCAGAGCGGTAGGTCAGATCGACAATCTCAGCGCCGGCCCGCGCCTTGGCGGCGGCGGTTTCGGCGAACTGCCGCTCGTCCTGGAAATCGACGGTGATGGGCACACCCGCCACCGTGACGGCCTCAGCTCGAGGCACCCAGGTGAAAAACGGCTCCCGCAGCAGGTCGTAGTAGATGTCCAGCCCGGTCAGGTAGTGGCCCCATGCGTCGCCATGGCCCTGCGGGAACTGAATTCGCGCATCAAACTCGTCGAGCACGCCGTCGTTGTTCTGGTCGGAGATGTTGTACGACAGCGCGTACGCCACCTCACCCTCACCGGTTGTGAAGTTCCAGAACAGGCGGTTATAGACCGGGTTGGCCGCCACCGGACCACCCGAATCGTCGCGCCCGCGCAGCAGAACCAGCTCCTCTTCCAGCACGCTGCTGAGCTGGTTCTGGAAGTTGAAGATCGCCGGCGCGAGCGTGAAATAGGGCGGCCGATTCACGTCGACACCAATCGCCGGATCCTGGGCGTCAGCGTAGGCCTCGTTACCCAGCAGCGTGTAGAAGTCGACGATTCGGGAGGCCACCAGCAGCACGGCGTTGTTGGCCGGGCCGAAGTCCACGGGCGGGGTTGCCCCCGAAGACAGCGAGATCGCGCGCCGCATCACTGTGGTGTAGGCCTCAATCAGGCCGATACCGTTCAGGTTATCGGGGTCGTTGTTGAGCGCGATATCGCCCTCGTAACGCTCGCCGAGCTGGATCAGCATACTGGCAAAGTTGTTGGTCGCTGCCTGGGCAAAGTTCTGCACCCGGGCCTCAAACGGATTTAAGCGGGAGACAACCCGCTTGACCCAGCCTTCGGCCAGCTGGGCACGGGGCTCCAGCGGCGTGGCGCCGGGCTGGCCGGCGAAGATGCTGAACTCGGTCTGGTTGCCGCAATTGGGCAGTCCGCGATAGCGGGCGATGTACCAGTTGTCAGACAGCGTCTGGATGTTGGCCCCTTCGATGCTGATTTCCACCGCACCCATCGGGTTATCCACGGGAAACTGGATCCAGCCGTTGAGCTGACCAGCGTCAGTGTCTGGCAGCGGGAAAGGCGGCGTGCCATCGAGATCCGGCTGGAAGAACCATTCAAACTCGAGCGCATCCGGGTTTCCACCAAAGTCGCCGCTGTGGCGCAGCACCAGCTGCTCATCGAAGATGTTGTCCGGCGAGATGATCTGGATCTGGCCCTGATAGGTGCTAAAAATATCAGCGTCCGCCGGGTCCACCGGCGGTGGCGGTGACTGCAGGCAGTCAATCCGAATCACCTGCAGGCTAACCGGCAGCGGGGTCAGGCCCGGATCGTTGTTGAAGGCGAGCGTCAGGAAGCCGCTTCCCTGGGAAAAGCCGGCGGTCAGCGCCGGGCTCACGCCGGTCGCCGTAAATTGCTCCAAGATGCCGTCGCCGTTGCTGTCCTGCTGGCCGATCAGCACGTCGGAATCGGTGACCGAGCGCACCGCGCTGCAGACACGCTCGTTGCTTTCGTTGATCGAGCTGGCTTCGCAGATCTGCTGGATGCCCTGCGGGTTGCGAGTCAGTCGAAACAGGTCCTGCACCGCCTGCTGCCAGCCGGAGTCGCTGTCGAGCGACAGCAGGATATCCCGATCGCGGAAGCTCATGACGTTGAGCAACAGCAGCGGCTCACCCGCGCCGGTTGCGTCGAACACGCCGGCGAACGACAGCCGGCCGTTGAGCGGGTCAAACGACAGGCGCTGTCGGATGGACGCCGGCAGCTTCAGCGTGCCGGAGACGTTGCCAAGGATGATGCGCTGGCCGCTGGTGTTGAGCTCACTGGCGATCCCCGCCGGCAGCGCGGCCAGGTCAACCGTGCGCGGATTCAGCGGATCGATCAGCTGCGCCAGCGCGTTGGCTGGCGCCGGCGTGGCAGACGCGTCGCGGATCTCGTCGAAGGCGATCTGCACCGCCGCCTGGTTAACGATGTCGGGCAGGCCGCGCTTGGGTTCCAGAAGCGTTTCGCCGGGAATCAGCTGCGGCGGGTTATCGGGCCAGGTGATGTCGTAGCTGACCAGGATCGGGTCATTCGGATTGCTGCTGCCGCCCAGTGCCTCGGGCAAACGGGCCAGCCAGGGCACGCAGTCGCCGGTGTCGATATCGTTTTCGTCGTTGTTGTCCAGGTCAAAGAAAAAGCCTGCCTGGGTCGGATAGAAAAAGCGGACCGCACCGCTGCCGGCAGACGAGCTCCAGAGCTGGTTGGTGTAGTCCATGAAAAACGGCGGAGGCGGCTGAGGATCGGTGGCCGCCTGACCCACAACATTAGTTTGTGCGCAGCCCGGCAGCAGACTGACTGGATAAGGGGGCGCGACCGTGGTGGCTGCGGTGCCGGAGAAGCGGAAGTTGTTGAACCCCGCGCCGGTAGCAAGCACCTGGTAAACACGGAAACGCTGGGCGTTGGCGCCGCTGTCGAAGTATTTGACCAGCACATAGGGGTCAGAAGCGGCATTGACGTCGCCGGCCAGCTGCGAGCCGAAGTCGCTGCGCAGCGCAAAGATCGCCTGCAGGCCGGTGCCAGTGGACGATGGCGCAAAAAACGCGTGCTCGTCGTTCGGGTTGTAGCCCGGCAGATTTACGTCGGGCTGCTGATAAACCTGGGTGTTCTCAAACACCAGCGGATCGAGCGGCTGCTGGCCAAACGCCTCGCCGCCCCGCTCGCTGGCCACCACAATCAGGTCGGCGTCGAGCGGCCAAAACGGTTCGTAGCTGACCGGCTTCTCGGGCCAGAAAACTCCCATGGCTTTGCGCCGGTACCAGCTCACCACCAGCTCTTTGGTGGCGTCCTGGGACCGGGTGGTCAGGCTCCGGTTCACCGGAATCACCGCGCCGGTCCGGCCGGCACGGTCGTAAGCCGCGTTGGGACCAACGCCGTCGTAAAACGCGTTTTCATTGAGCACGTAGCCGGTGCGACCCAGCTCGTTGTGATAGGGGTCGGTAATCGGCTGACCGATCTCCGCCGGGACGCCTCCCTCAAACAGCTGGGCAGCCGCCGGGGGCACCGTTCGCACCACCTGAACAACTCCCTCGAACGTCGTATCCTGCGGCTCCGGACCCCGCACGTAGATCAGGGACGAAAAGCCGGTGGTGGTGGCTTCGAACAGACCGGTGTTGACGGTGGCGTCGTTGGGCCTTGAGTTGGGGGTGACGATTCGCAGGAAGGTGAACGAGTTGTCCGCCGGCTCCGCTTCAACGGGAGACCCCGCCACGTGGATCTGCAGGCAGTCGGCGAAGCTGGCGTCCGTGCACGGGTCGACCGGCCACTGCACCGAGCCCTGGCTCGGCGTGCGGTCATCATCCTGGAGCGGCAGCCCCTGCTTGCGCCAGCGAATCTCGATGTTTTCGATGTCCTGCAACGGGATCAGTCGCGCGTCGAGGCCGGTGATCGGCGGCGCCCAGTAAAAGAGGTTGCCCCCCAGCGCGTCGACCGGCTCACCGTCGATGAAGAAGTCAGGCTGGAAAGTCAGGTCGTCGACCTTGGCGTCCGGTGGCGGAGGCACCGGCACACCCACCGTCCAGGAGCTGCGCTGGAACCAAACCCCGTCGGTCGACAGGTTGCCGACAAACGCATCGGTGTCGCCCAGGCTTTCGATCGACTGCGCTTCGCCAAAGACGGCAAACCCGGTGATCTCACCGGTCACATAGAGGTTTGACGCATCGCGGCCGTCGATGGCCACACCCGCGTCACACTGGCTGCCACCCGCGCGGCCGGGCACACCGTCGGTGACGTCGTACGTATCGCCGCCCGTCACCCACAGCCACGAGCCGTTACTGCCGTCGAGGCCGGCTACGTAGACGTCGCCGCAGGCGGCGTCGGTAGAGGTCAGCGAGCCATCGATCAACGGATCGGTGGTGAAGACCGTGGTACCTCGGAACTGGCCGGTGGCATAAACGCGGAAGGTGCCGCCGTCAGCCACCGCCGCGACGCCCAGCGCCCGGCTCGAGGGCGCGGACTTGCTCCACTCACAGTTCAGCGTGGCACCGTTGAGTGAGGCCACAAACGAGGCGTCCGCCAGCGCGGTGGACTGGCAATAGGTGACCGCGGCGCTGGTCTCGGCCGCCAGGATCAGGCGGGACGTGTCCGGGCTCAGCTCAACATCGTTGACCTCAAGACCTTCCGGCAGGTTGGTGATATCGCTGAAGGCGGGGCTGCCCGCCGTGTCGTTGACGACCGACACGAAGCTGGTGCCGGCGCCGCGCGCGGAGACGGCAAAGTCGTCGACGTGCCAGTAGTCGAAGTCGGAGCCGCTGGCGGTCAGCAAACGAAAGCGCACCCGGAAGCCGGCATGAAAGGCGTCGTCCGGCAGGAAAATCCGGTCTGCGGTGACGTTATTCACAACCTGCCCGGGCGTCCCGTTGCCGGGGAACTCGACGAGGAATTTGTAGCTACCGTCGGAAGCGAGGTAGTCAACGCGCAGGTTTTCACCTGAGTCCGGCTGCTCGCTGCCGGCTGAGTCGCTGCCGCGCTGCGCTAAGAAGTCGAGGCTGGCAAATTCGAGTCCCTGGAGGTTGTAAACCGGTGACTGCACGTCGACTCGACCGTGACGGAGGAAGAGCATCCGGCGACCAAACGCGTCGCCCACGCCTGACCGGGTACCGTTGGTCGTGGTCCAGCCGCTGGGCACGCCGCCGATGCTGGCAAAGGTTTCGGTGGCCGTGATGGTATCGCCGGGGCCCGCATACCGGCCGGCAATAAACGCGCGCCCGTCACCGGCCACGCTCATGTGGTTAATCCGCTCAAGGTTGGAGCTGGCGCCACCGCGATCAACCACGGTCTCCCAGGTGCCGGTGGGTGACAGGTGCGCAACGAACATGTTTTCGAACTGGTCTTCAGCCGTGAAACAGGCGTTGGTGCTCGAGATTGTGCCGCCGGTGTAGCTGGCGCTACAGACGTAGGAGCCGGCGACAATCACGGCGTCGGGTACGGGAGGAATAGTCGAGTTGGTGCCCGGCACAACGCCGACTGAGGAGATGCTGTCGTCCAGGTCGCCACCAAAGGCGCGGGCCCACTCAAACTGTCCGGAGCTGTCGAGCTTGGCGACAAAACCGTCGCGGGTGTTCGGATCGCCCGTGCCGCCCGTGCCGGACCGCAGCAGGGTCCCGCCGATCAGCGCATCCCCAAAAAACTCACCGACAAGATAGACGTTTTCGGCGCCATCAATTGCCAAAGCCCGGGCGCGAACGGCTGAGCTGCCGCCGGCCGCCTGGGCCCACTGCAGCGTGCCGCCCTGACTGATCTTGGCGACGATTACGTCATCCAGGGAGTTCTCGGAGGTAAGGATTTCACCACCAAAGTCGGTTAGACCCTGGAAGTTACCCACCACGTAAATGTCGCCGCTCGGGCCCACCTTGACGTCGATCGCCTGGTCGGCGAGCGAGCTGCCGCCCCCGGTGGGCCACTGCGCCCAGGCGATGCCGCCGGCGCTGATCCATAGCGCCAGAGTGGCTGCCAACGTCCGCGTAAAGGCGGAGAAAAGGGATTGCTGTCGTTCCATGATCATGCTCCGGCGCCTCATTGATTCAACACCGATACGTTGGAGACTTTTTCAAGTCTGAAGGGCCCTTCCACAAAAATGGTGTTGCGGTGCAGCCCGGAAATCGCCTCAGAAAACACGCCGGAAACGATGCTGCTGCCGTATTCCGGAAGGTTCTGGTTGCTGGGGTCATCCGAGGAAAAGCTCAGCGAAAAATCGCGGGTAATCTGGGGCGCCTCGGTCAATGGGTTCAAGAACTGGGCGTCCAGGTTGTCGTGGTCCGGATGGAATCTGTGTTTAAACGGATTGATCGGGTCATCGGAGTTGATCACGATCTGGCCGCTGAAGCTGCCGTCCGGATCGAACGACCCGGGCAGCTCGATGAACTGCTCCATAAAATCGAAGCTGACCGTGCTGTAGCGAATCCCCACCGGGATCCCGGCCCGCGTCTTGGCGCCGGTGAAGTTAGCGATCAGGTTGTCGTCCGTCACCAGCACGTAGCGACCGGGCGTGGCGTCGGTCATAAAAGCCGGATTCACGGTTGAGGGCTCCATGGTGCCCTCTTCAAACAGCACGATGACCTCCTTTAAGAGCCGAACGGTTCCCAGACCGTCGATGTGCACAATCAGCCGAATCGGGAAGTTGGAGCCCGCCGCCAGCGGTGTGGTGCCGGCCAGCTGAGATTCGCTCACCTGGTTGACGCGCGCTGACCCGACCCAAAGGCCGGCAAACTCGTTCACGCCACCACCCTTCTGCTGGAGGCCGGCTTGCTTCAAGGCCGCTGCGGGAATGACCGGCTGCAGGGTGTTGGCGCCGACAAACAGCAAGCGGCGGATACCCATGCCGTTGCTGATTTCGAGGATCTCTTCCATCCGGGTATCGGTGAACTGGTTGCGCCGAACGCCGAGGTTCAGCAGCAGGTCGCCGCCGGCCCCGATCGGCAGATCCAGCGATGGCGGCAGCGCCGGCCAGGCGACCTCGCTGGTGTCGGGGTCGATCTGTTCGAAGGCCAGCGGCATCGTACCGGTAGAGACCGTGCGTACCGTAATGTCGGTTGCGACCGCGTTTTCATTTTCGATCGCGACGGTCTGCTGACTGACCGCAGAGCTGTATTCAAGTTCACCATCCTGATCGACCGAAACCTGGAAAGGACCTTGAAAGGCGGACGGACCCTCGCTGAACACCCAGTAGGCACGACCGGAATCGATAAAGGTGTTGGCCGGGTCGGTGACTTCTTCCCAGTTGCCCTGACTGCTGAGCGCGAAGATCGGCTGATTCTGGTGGGCGGAGGAGGCTTCGAAATATTCGCCAAAGGTCAGCGGACTGGCGGGGTCCACCTCGAAACCGGTGAGCGTAAACGCGTCAGCGGCCCAGGCGCGGGATCGGATCACGGGCTTGCCGGTCACGCTCCAGGTAACCGGCGTATCGCTGTCCAGGTCGATCAGATAGGCGACGTTGGCGGTCAAGGTATACAGGTTGCTCAGAAACGCTTCAGGCCGGGGCTCCGGAAAGTAGCCAAACCACCCTTCGACGTTCATCAGCCCCTCCGAGGGGTCCTGGATGTAATCCAGCCCTGGACGGTCGGGGATAAAACGCCAGACGCTGGCCACCGGCGTGCCGGCGAGTGCCGCCTCCATATCGGGCTGATCCGGGAGGACCTCCAGATATACGGCGTTCCAGCCAGGCTGTAGTTCAAAAGTCTGGGTAAAGCGCGCCTGGCCTTGGGCCCCGCCGGCAAGAGCGACGAGTCCGAGCAGCAGTAATGCGCGATTCAAATAGGCGTTCAACCTGATCATTTCTACCTTCCGTTCCGGCTTCGTGCCGGCAATAACATCCGTTCCCTGGTGTTGCGTTAACGACTCGATCGAGGCATGGCGGGCGGCTCTCTCGGGTCCGCCGCAGTGCCAGCCAGCGGCTCGATCTCCGCCAGCAGGCCTTCATTGACGTAGGCATCCAGGCCCTGATTGGAAAACAGTGCTTCCTTAACCTGTTCGCGCTTTTCGCGAAGCAGCGCAATCCGGATACCCTCAGCAACGTCTTCCAGGGGGCGGGCACCGCCCGCCTCAAGTGCCACCAGCCGGGCAATGTAGAGTCCGTCTTGGGTCTCAATGACCGGCGAAATCTGCCCGGGCTCCTGCATCGAAAACAGCGTTTCAATCACCGCCTCGTCCCACTTGTAGCGGCTGCTTCGGCCAGGCGTCAGCCAGCCGATAACGCCGCCGGTGTAGCGGGTGGCCCGGTCGTCAGAAAACTGGCGAGCGACGTTGCCGAAGTGCTGGACCTCTGGGCCCAGCGCCTGCGCGGCGGCGGCCGCCTGCTCGATCCGCTGCCGGGCCTTTTCGCGCGCCTCGTCTGTCGCGTTAGCCGCTACCGACACCTGGACCAGTGCGGCGCGGCGGCGCTCGGGCCGGCTGTATTTGTCTGCGTTCTTGGCGTAGTAACGCTCGAGCTCAGCGTCGCTGATCGTCAGTTGTTCGTAGCGCCTTTCGAGCAGCTCATCGCGATAGCGATCCACAAGGATGCGCTGCACCGCACGCTTCACCTCGGGGCGCTCGTCTACCCCGGCGTCGAGCGCCGCCTGGAGCATCCGCTCATGTTCGATCATTGCGTCGAGCAGCGCCCGACGCTGGACGGGCGTTTGGAAATAGCCGGCACGTTGACCGCCGCGCAGCGCCATCTCGTCGACAAACGCCTGCCGCGTGATGATCCGGTCACCCACCTGCGCCAGCACTTCCGGCGGCAGCTCGGGAGCTGGAGGCTTGCTGCTGACAAGATAGTAGGCGCCCCCGGCCAGCAGGGCCGCTGCCGCAATACTTACAGCCAGGCGCTTCATGCGTCGCGCTCCGGTAGCGCTGCCGCCGCCAGCCAGCCGCGGGCGTTGGCGCTTGCCGTAGCCCAGGCCGACTTGAGGCCAACCACCAGCGCCTCGAAGCCATCACGGAAGATGATTTCCAGCATCAGGTTGATATCGGACGCCGTATTGTTCGACTGATCGATATCCCCGGCAAAGTCGGCGGTGGCCGTGACCGTCACCTGCGGGACCGCAACCGGATCGAGCGCCGGATCAACGCGCGCTTCGATCTCGAAGACCACCCGTTCACCGGCAGCGAGATCCAGCGTTTCGTCGATGCTGCCGACACCGTCAGTAGCCGGGCAGATCGCCTGCAGACAGCGCCAGGTCACTTCGAGCAGCTCGCTGGGTACCGGCACCGTCAGCCCGACGCCCAGCGCATCCGCGGATCCGATATTCCGTACTTCCACCGTGTACGTCAGGCGGTTGCCCGGCAGGGCACCCACCTCGCCGTCATCGATCGTCACCGCCAGATCGGGGCCACTGACCAGCTCCACATCCGCGGACGCCGTGTTGTTGGCGCCGATCGGATCGGGCGTGATTGCCGCGGCGGTGCCGGTATTGGTGACCAGCCCCAGCGCGTTGGCGTCGTAGCGCACATCGAAGCTGACGCTGGCGCTGGCGCCGGCCGCCAACGTGCCGATATCGCAGCTGTACGGAAGGGTTCCACTGCCGCCGCAGCTGTCGTTGAAGATACCGGTAATCTCGGCCGGCACCGCGTCGGTCAGCTGCACGCCCACCGCGTCGGAAGGCCCGGCGTTGCTGACGGTCAGCGTGTAGCGATTCGTGCCCGGTGAGCCAGCCGGATCGAGGACGGCACGGGCAGCGGTCTTGCTCAGCGACAGGTCAGCCTGCGTGGTAACCGCAGCCTCGGCACTGTCGGCGTTATTGGCCTCATCCGGATCGGTGCTCGGCGGCGGCAACGTTGCCAGCGCGTCGTTGATCAAGTTAAAGCCTTCTGACACGTTCGAAGGCAGCGCCGCCCGGAGCGCGAACTCGACCCGCGCGCCAGCGGGCAGGGTGACGTCTTCGTCGATCGAGCCGGTACCTGAGGTTTCACAGGCCGCGCCATTGAAGGCGATACAGGTCCAGCTGCCGTCAACGAGCTGGGCCGGCAGCAGGTCCACAACGTTCACCGGCGCCTGGGCATCGCTCGGCCCCAGGTTCTCCACGACGACAATGTAATTCACGTCAGTGCCGGCAAGCGGCGCGCCGCCGCTCAGCGACTTGTTGACGCTGATGTCGGCGGAGGACTCGACGGTCAGCAGCGCCGTCGCCAAGTTGTTGTCCAAATTGGGATCGGTGACCGCAGCCGGAGCGGCCGGCTCCTCAGTCAGCACCTGGGCGGTGTTGCTCACCTCACCCAGCACCGAGGGCAGGACGGTTGCGTTCACGCTGAACACCACCTCGCCGTCGACCGGAATGTCCACGCTGGCGCTGATATCGCCGGTGCCGCTCGCCGGGCAAGCCGCCTCGGGTCCGGGCGTACAGGTCCAGCTGATGTTGGCAAACGCAGGATCAAACAGGTCAGAGACGCTCGCCCCGAGCGCGGCGCTCGGTCCAGCGTTGCTGACGGTGATGGTGAAGGCCACCGTCTCACCGGCGTTGACGGTTGACGGCTGAACCGCCTTCGTGATGCTGAGATCAGTTTCCACGTCGATGATCGTGAGGTCAGTCGCGTTGTTGTCCAGCAGGTTGCTGTCCAGCGCGTTGCCTTCGATCGCGGCCGTCAGCGTGTTGGTGAGCACGCCCCGGGCCCGCGGATCGACTAGCGCCTGCAGGTTGAAGCTCGCGGCCGCCCCGTTGGTCAGGGTCATCGTCTGGGCAAAGCCGCTGCCGGTGCCGGCAAAGCTGTCGCAGGTGGCGTAGGGCTGCAGAGACAAGGTCGTCAGCGTCTGGTCAGCGGCGCCGAGCGCGTAAAGCTGGTCAGAACCCGGCCGGTTGACCGAGGCCGTAAAGCCCTGGCCACCTGCCGCCAGCTCGCCGACCGGCACCAACAGCCCGGTGTCCCAGCTGCGCCGGTAGGCCAGCACCGCGTCACCCGCGGGCGCCAGCGCCAGCAGCAGCTCGCTGCCGTCAGCCTGCTGCAGCTGGGTCAGACCGGCCATGGTCACGCCGGGGGTGGTGGCATCGCCAATCGTGTCGAGCAACGTGGGAGCACCGGTTTCGCTGTCCAGCGCAAAAACCGCAACCACGGCCTCGGTTGGGCTGCCCGCGTACAGGTAGGCGCCGCCCGGGCTGAGGGTCAGGGACGTGACGTCAGTCAGGCCAGCAACGAGGGTCGGGGTCCCGGGACCGCCGACCTGGCCGTCACCCTGGCGCAGCACCGACACGTAGTCCAGGGCGCCGTTCTGGCTGCTGCGCTCAAAGACCGCCAGCGAATCACCGTCAGCGCCCGCCACGTAGACAAAGCGGCCGTCAGGTGAGATCACGAGATCGGCAGCGCCGGCGATTACGTTCACTTCGGGAATCGTCCCAAAGCCGTCGCGCTCGCGATCGACAAAGCTTAAGCCCCCGGTGATGCCGTCAATCGCCAGAACGACCACGGCGTCACCGTCGGTCGCCACGGCGTAGAGCTGGCCGCCGTCGGGCGAAAACACCAGCGCCGCCGGGCCGTCCAGGCCGGGTGCTGCCGCGCGCAGCAGCGTTTCCTGATAGGTCAGCACTCCACCTGCGCCGATGGCAAACACGACAATCGCGTCATCGGTGCCGCCAGCGACGTAGAGGAAACGATCGTCCGGGCTGACGGCCAGCGCCGCCGGATCGGTCATGCCGCTGATCGTGCCGCCGGTGACACTGTCACCATCGCTGAGTTTCTCCAGCGGCGTCAGCGAACCATCGCCCGCCACGCTGAAGCTGATCACCGACTGATCACCGCCCGCGACAAACAGCGTTTCGCCGCTCGCGGTGATCGCCAGCGCCTTGGCGCCAGCGAGGCCGGGCTCAGCGGAAGACATGATGACCGCAGCCGTGCCCAATGGCGCGGCCGGCGTGCAGGACCAGGCGATGGAGGATTCAATCAGTCCTGCCGTCTGCGTCGGAAAGACGGGGGGCGCGTCGCTGACCGCGATACCAATTGCGTCGCTGATCCCGGCGTTGCTGACGGTCATGTCGTAAGACACGGCCTGGCCGGCCACAACACGCTCGAGACCGTCCGTTTTGGTGGTCGAGAGCTCGGTAGTCGGGATGAGATCCGGCGGCGGCGCAAACGTGGCGTTGTTGTTGGCCACATCGGGATCTTCCACGGTGGGCCCGGGAACAATCTCGCTGGTCAGATCGAGCAGCCCACGAGCCGAAGACCCGACCACGGCGCTGACCGTATAAACCACGCTGCCGTCGACCGATAGATCCACCACGTCCGAGATGCTGCCGGTGCCCGCATCGGTGCAGGTAGACCCGTCGGCCACACCCAGCACCGTCAGGTCCGGACCATTGCCCGCCGCCAGGATCAGGAAGCCGCTGTCGCTGCTGACAGTCAGGGCCGTCAAACCACTCAGCGTCGGGAAGTCGGTGGTGTCGTAGGTCTCGATCAGCGACAGCACGCCGGCATCGAAGCGCAGGCCGGTCACGGTCTCGCTGCCGGCGGCGGCCACGTAGAGCACCGACCCGTCGCGGGCAAATTCAAGCGACTGCGGCTGAGCCAACCCGGTGATGCCGCCCGCGCCGTTGATGACGCTGGAGACCAGGGCTACCTCGCCGGTGTCGGCATCTCGCGCAAATACGCCGACCGCATCGCTGCCCGACCCAGCTACGACCAAGAAAGCCTCGTCGGGCGACAGCGCCAGATCCGTCGGCGCGGCCAGCACGTCCGCGCCGAGCTGGAAGTTCTGGAGCGTGCTGGAGAAGGACAGATCACCGTCCGCCAGCTCGCGCGCAAACACGCCGATAGCATCGTTCAGCTCACCGGCCGCGTAAACAAACCGCCCGTCCTGCGTGGCGGCCAGAGCGCGTACGCCGTTGAGACCGTCCACGCCAGCCTGAGTCTGACGAATCACCGACTGGAACGTCAGCGTGCCGTCAGCGGCCCGATCGAACACCACAATGGCGTCATCGTCACTGCCGGCCGCGTAAAGCTGCTGCTCGTTGGGCGACAGGATCACGTCGATCGCGCCGCCGAGACCCACGACGCCGTTGAGACCGTCGAGCTGACGCTCGACAAACGTCAGGTCGCCTGTCGTCGTATCTCGGGAGAACACGGCGACCGAGTCATCCTCGGAAGCGGCGACATAAAGGAACATACCGTCGGCGCTGAAGACCGCCCCGCTGGCGCCACCGATCCCGTCGATGCCACTCTGCCCATTCACGTAAGCCGTCGGCACGGCGCTGAGGGTGCCGTCACTGGCGTTGCGCTCGTACTGCAGGATAACGCTCGTCGCGCCGTCGCGGGCCAGCGCGTATAGGTTATTGCGATCCGGCGAGATGACGGTAGCCACAATCGCGTCCGGGTCACCCGACAGGCCGCTGCTATAGCTGTCGACCAGGTCAAGCAAGCCCGGTACGGGGCTTGCCACACAGGCCCAGGCGATATCGGTCAGCGCCTCAGGGATCAGGCTGGTCACGCGGTTTTGCCGCGCGAACGACGGCCCCGCGCTCGTGGCGCTGATCGTCAGCGTGACCGGCTGTCCGGGCACCGGGTTAGCCGGCAGCACCGACTGCGAAATCAGAAGATCACTCAGCGGCGACAGCAGCGTATCGCTGTCGGTGGCGGTGTTGTTGTCGGGATTTGGATCGCTGACACCAGCCGGCGCGGTCACCGTGGCCGTGTTGCTCAGCGTGCCGGTTTCACCCGGACGCACCGTGCCAAAGGCGGTAAAGACCACGCGTGTGCCAACCTCAAGGTTGACCGGTTCGTTGATATTGCCGGGGCAAAAGTCCGGCGGCAGGCAGTCCAGGCGACATTCAGCGCCGATCTCCGCTTCGCAGAACCAGCGAACGTCCTCAAACTCGCCAGGGAAGGCGTCCGTCACAATGGCCTGAACAACGTCGCTGGGCCCGGCGTTGGACACCTCGATGGTGTACTCAACCGTATCACCCGGTGCTACGCCGCCGCGGCCGTCGACAAAACTCTGCGCAAAATCGAGCGACCCGTCGACGGCATCCCGCTGGAAGCCGCTGATCGCATTAGCCTGCGCGCCGGCGACGTAAAGCTGATTGGCGCCCGCGTCGACGGCCAGCCCGGCCGCACCGGCCAGACCGCTCACCACCACACCCGGCTGGCTGCTCGCGTCGCCGTCGCGTACCCGCGTGAAGCCGGTCAGCGTGCCGTCGACGTTGATGTCGAAACGCAGCACCGCCGCGCCGCTGCGGGACGCGATGTACAGATAGGTGTCGTCAACCGTCAGCAGATCCCCGCCCGCTGCGAGACCCGTGACGCCGCCGATGCCGTCCTGATTGCGCGAGACGAAGGCCAGCGTGCCGTCACCGCTGTTGCGAGCGAACACCGCAACCGACTGATCGTCCGGCCCGAGGGCATACAGGTAAGCCCCGTCGTCGGTCAGCGCCAGCCGGTCGACGCCAGCGATGCCGTCGATGCCGACCGCCTGGTCGGTATAGGTGGCCACATAGGTCAGCTGGCCGTACTGGCTGCTGCCCGGATTCGGGTTGCGGCTGAATGCCACGATGGAGCTGCCGCTCTTACCGGCCACGTACACGTGCATATCGTCAGCGCTGACCACCACGTCCACCGGCTCGTCCATCCCGGTGACGCTGTCGGCCCCGTTCTGAACCGACCCGACAAAGGTCAGCTGACCGACGTTAGCGCCCGACGTCTCGCGGCTGAAGATGGCCAGCGAATCCACGTTGGCGCCGGTCACATAGACATGCCCCTGATCGGGCGCCAGCGCCAGTGCGGTGGGCCCGTTCATGCCGCTGATGCCGGCCACGCCGTCGGTGAGCACCTGGACCGAGCTAAGCGCGCCGCTGGCCTCATCGCGAGCGAACACGTTCAGCACGTTGTCGACAAACGCCACAGTGTAGACGTTGGCGCCGTCAGCCGCCGCCGCAACCTCGCGCACGTCGGTCAGGCCCGCGATGCCGTCCACGCCGTTGGCGGCAACACCGGCAAAGCTCAGTTCGCCGAATTCGGGTGAGCCGCCGTCACTCTCGCGGCGCAGGATGGCAATCGCCGCCTCGCTGGCGCCGGCGACGTAAACGTGGGATCCACCAACCGACTCCGCCACCGTGACGCTCAGGGCCCCGGCAAGCCCGTCGAACTCAGCCCGACCGTCGCTCTTGGTGATCGACAGGTCGGCCTCCGGATTCAGCAGCGTGGTGTCGGTGGCGCTGTTGTTGCCCGTCGCGTCGTCGATGGAGGCCGACACCGTGGCCGTATTGGTCAGCTGTGCGCCCGTGGCCGCGGCGCTGACGTTGACGTCGATGGTGAACGTGAGCTGACCGCCGGCCGCCAGGTTAATCGGCAGATTAACGAGATCACCCGCTCCCGACTCCTGACAGCTCGAGTCCTGCGTGCGGCTGAATGAGGCCACCGCGTCATCCTGCGATGCCGCCGTCAGAACCGCGCTGCCGTCGAGCGTGACCGCCACGCCGGACGCGCCCGCCAGGCCGTCAGCGCCAAGCGCGCCGTCCTGCGCCACGCCGCCGAAGCTCAGGCGGCCCGTAGCGCGGTCGCGGTTGAAGAAGAACAGCGTATTGCTTTGACCCGCGGTGCCGTAGACGTGGAACGCGTCGAGCGATACGGCCAGGCTGTTAGGTCGGGCGAGGCCAAACACGCCGGCGTCACCCTGCTGGATCAGCTGGTCCGGTGTCAGCTGGCCAAAGTCGTTGGACGCACTGGAGTTGTTGCGCTGCAGCACCGCCACAGCGTTGAGGTCGGCAATCGCCACATAGATCTGTTCGCCGTTGCTGGAGGATACCAGCGACGCCACGCCCGTCAGGTCGTAGCCCGCCAGCGCGCTGGTCAACGCGCCGGCAAACGAAAGCGCGCCGCCGCCGCCATCGCGGTCGTAGATCACCACGGCGCCCGACGCTGCGCCCGCCACGTATACGTGTGCCCCGTCAGCGGAAACCACGACGTCGCTGGCGCCCGCCTGACCCGACACGGCCGCGCCCAAATCGGTGGGATCATCCGCGCCGTCAAGTTCATCCTCGACAAAACTCAGCGTGCCGAAGTCGCTGTCGCGCGCGAGCACCACCACGGCGCTCGAGTTGGCGGCGGCCACGTACACGTTGTCCTCGCCCGGAGAGAGCGCGAGGGCCACGGGCTGATTGAGGCTCGGGGTGCCGGTGGTGGCGCTTTCCGTGTCGATCAGATTGAGCTGCAGCGTGCCGCCGCCGCCGTCGACCACCTCAAAGGCGACGATCGAGTCTGAGCTCTGACCGGCGACATACACATAGCGTCCGTCCGCGGTAACAACCACATCGCGGGCGCCGCCCAGGCCGGCGACGGTGCTGGAATCAACGCTGGCCACTTCGGTCAGCAGCTGGCTGAGCGGATCGCGCTCAAAGACCGTCAGGCTCGAATCCAGGACGCTCGCCACGTACACATATTCGCCGAGCGGCCCGGCGACACCGTCAGGATCTGCCCCGGTGGCCACCGCGCTGGCGCCGTCCAGCGTGGTCACGCCGCTTGTTTCGTCGAACTCCGCGTCGACAAAGCTGACCGCACCCGACCCCACGGCGTCGCAGCTCCAGGTGATGCTCGCCGGATCGAACAGCACGTCGTCGAGATCATCACTGATGGTCACGGCGCTCGGCGACCCGTTGATCGCGTCACTCGGGCCCTGGTTCACCACCGACACCGTATAGGTGAGCGCCTCGCCGGCGATGGCTGAGACCTGGCTATCGGTCTTGGTCACCACCAGGTCCGCCCGTGGGTTCAGGACCGTGTCGTTGTCGGTTACCTGGTTGTCCTGGTCGACCGCCTCGTCCGGGTCATCAAAGCCTTCCGGCAGTTCCACGGTCGCCACGTTGCAGAGCGCCGCAGGGTTGGCGGCGGGCGTGACACCACTTTCGGTCAGGCACTGGGTATTGCCGAACACCGCGTCGGAGCGAAGGCTCGCCACGGCGGTGTAGGTGACCGAGCCGTTGGCACCGATGGTGACGGTATCGTCGATATTGCCGGAGCCGACCGCGGTACAGCTCGAGCCAATGCCCAGCGCAAAGGCGGTGAGCGCGTTGGAGTCGAGCGCTGCCGCGTAGGTGTGCCGCCCGTCGCCGCTGACGGCAACGTCGTAGACCTGCACCAGGCCGGAGACGCCGTCCACGCCCTGCTGGCGCACGTCCAGCAGATCCAGGAAACCGAAGTTGGCGCTGTTGCTGTCCGGGTTACGGCCGAAGATTGCGACCGCGCCGGCGTTCTCAGCACCGACGTAAACCCGGCTGCCGTCGCGGTTCACGGCCACCGCGCGGGCACCGCCGATGCCGTCGATGCCGTCCTGACCGTCGACGTAGGTATCGATCAGCCGTACGTCGCCGAAGGTTGGGCTGCTGTCCAGCGTGTCGCGAGCCAGCGCGTAGAGCGTGCTGTTGGTTTGCGCCGCGACATAGACGTGCTCGCCGTCGCGGCTGATGTCCAGACCCAGCGGCTGGCTGTTGGTGTCCAGCGGCAGCGCCTGCTGGAAAGTCAGGCTGCCGCGGTCGGCCCCGATCGGCGTGATGTCTCGCTCAAACACGACAACCGAGTCATCTTCGGCCGAGATCGCGACGACGTGGGACCCGCTCGGGGCGACGACCAGATCAAAGACCCCGGCCAGCGAAACCACGCCGTCGATGCCGTTGGCACTGACCTCGCGGAACGTCAGGGACGGGGCGCTCGGATCAAAATCAAATAGCCCGATCGCGCCATCGAACCGACCCGCGCTGTAGAGGTGTTCATCACCCACCGCCAGGGCCAGGCCCGTGACGCCCAGCAGGCCGTCCGCGCCGGCGCCATCGATCTGCGTGAGCGCAGGCAGGTGCGTTAGCTCACCGAACGTGCCGGACGCCGAGTTGTTGTCCCGGCTAAAGACGTTGATCGAGTTGGACACCTGGCTGGCGACAAACAGGAACGCGCCGTCGCTGCTAAGCACGATATCCGTGGGCTCTTCCATGTCGCTGATGCCGGTGGCGGCACCGTAGCTGGCAATGAAGTCCATATGGCGACCCTCAGTGCCGGCGCTGACGCCGGAGTCTGGGTCTCTGGCGAAGACGCTGACGGCGTCATCCCCCAGACCGGCGACGTAAACGTGACTGCGATCGGGGCTGACTGCCACCGCGCTAGCGCCGTTGAGACCACTCACCGCCGGGCCGGTGTCGGCCGGGTCATCGACGCCGTTTTCCTCCACCTCGATCAGCGCGAATAGCGGATCGGGGGCGCGCCGATTGAGCACCGTGATCGCCGGCGCGGGGCCGCCGACGTCCATGGCGCTGGTGACCAGCACATGTTGGCCTTCCGGCCCGAAGACCGGCGAGGCCGGCGCGCCGATCCCGCCGATGGCCGGTGAGCCACTGCCGTTGATCAGCTCCTGCTCGAACGTCAGGGTGCCCGCCGCGCCGCGCCGGAATACCAGCACCGCGTCAGAAGCCCCTGCGGTGACGATCGCGTGCTCTCCATCCGGACTCACCGCAATGCCGTTGGCGCCGCCGATGCTAGCCGGCGCACTGTAAGAAGTGATCAGGGTCAGGACGCCGGACTGAGCCACCCGCGAAAAGGCGCTGATCGCGCTGCCCTGTGCGGTATACACGTGCGCGCCGTCACCGCTGATCGTGACGTCGGTCCCACCGGCGCTCAGCGTCAGGTCGGCGCCGATCTGGCTCAGCTCACCAAAGGTACCGGATACCGAGTCGGTATCCCGGGACCAGCTGCGCAGGCTGGTTCCGGCGACGTGATACAGATGGCTGCCGTCCGCGGATATGACCAGACGCGGGTCGGCGCCGGCCGGCGCCGCGTAGCTGGTCAGCAGCGTCAGCGTACCGCTGCCGGAATCGCGGCTGATCACCACAACAGCGCCGTTGGTGATCGCGTAGAGCTGCTCGCCGTCCGGACTGATGACAAGGTCGCTGACCCCGGCCAGCAGGGCGTCGGTGAAGTCGGTCCCGTAGTCGAGCCGGCCAAAGTCGGGGCTGCCCGACAGGGTGTTGCGCAGAAAGATGGCGATGCCGCCGTCCACCGCGCCGGCGCCGTAGACGTGCCGGCCATCCGGTGAGACCACCACGGCGCTTGCGCCCTCCAGCCCTTCCACAAGGTCAGCCGCGGAGCCGGTGCTGGACACACCGTCCAGCTCCACCTGCAGCGGCGTAAGCCGGCCAAAGTTCGGGCCAGGCACGTTGAACCGGGTATAGGCGACCAGCGAGCTGGCCGACGCGGCGGTGGCGTAGACATGCGCGCCGTCCGGGCTGACGGTCAGGCTGGTCGGATCACCCAGGTTCAGTCCATCGCTGTAGAAATCCAGCACGCTGAGGTCGCCGGGGATCGGCGTGGTGGCATCACAGCTCCAGCTCACCGCCTCAACCTCCGCCGGGAAGAAATCGATGACGCGGGCGCCGAAGACGGTATCGGGTCCCGCATTGGACACCTGCACCGTGTAGGTCACCTCTTCACCCGGGACGCCGCTGGTCAGCCCGTCCGAGTTGAACACCGACAGCACCGCTGAGCCCGTGAGGCGCGCCGTCGCGTCGGCGTCGTTGTCGCCGGGCGTCGGATCGGTGCCACCCGCCCAGCTGACGCTGGCCGTGTTGTTGATCTGACCCTGGGCTGCAGAGTCGACCTGAATCTGCACGGCGAAAACCGCCGCGTCGCCCGGCGCCAGATCAACGGTGGCGGTCAGATCGCCGACCCCGGTTGCGCTGGGTGCACCACAGGCGCTGGGCGCGGCGCCCTGAATCACACAGGTCCAGCTGACGGTGTTGGCCAGAAAATCGGTCGACAGATCAAAGGGGTCGGAAACGGCGACACCGGCCGCAAAGCTCGGACCGTCGTTGGTGACCACAATGTCATAGCTGAGCTGGAACGGGTCACTCGGTGAGGCCTGGGTAACGGGCAGCGCGATCTTGCTGATGCGCAGATTGGCCACCGGCGACAGCACGGTGTTGTTGTCGGTGCTGGTGTTGTTGCCGGTGTCAAAATCGTTGGTGCCGACCGGCAGCGTACCGGTAGCCGTATTGGACAGCGTGCCTGTGGCCGTGGCCGCCAGCGTTCCGGTGGCGGTGAAGGTCAGCGTCGAGTTGGACGGCATATCCACCAGCCGGTCGATGACGTCGTCGACCACCGGGTCGGTGGGTCCGCTGAGGCCACACTGTTCGTTGCTGCCGTTACTCAGACAGCAGGCGCCGTTGGTGGCCTCACACTGCCAGCTGATGGTGCCGGCGACAAAGCCTGCGGTAACCGACGTGCCGTTGAAAATCGGGAACGTGTCGTCGACCTGGATGCCGTTGGCGCCGACAAAACCCACGTTGGACACGGTGATGGTGTAGGTGTGTTCCGTGCCGGGAATCGCTGAGGTGACCCCGTCGTCTTTCACCACCTGCAGGTCGGTACCGGTTCCGACCGGGTCCGTATCGGTTGAGGTGTTGTCCCCCGGGGTGATGTCGGTGATCGTGAAGGTCTCAGCCGAGTCCAAGGTTACCGTCGCGGTGTTGCTGATCGAGCCCGACGTGAAGCCGGCGTCCACCCGAGCGTTGATCACGATGGTTGTGGAGCTGCCCTCGGCAAGCTCGATGATCTCCCCGTCGATATCGCCGCTGCCTTCCACGAGTGCGACCGGGCAGTTGCTGATCGTGTAGTCGGTGGCGGGGTCGGTGGGTATCCCCGGGCAGTAAGACCAGCAGGGGTCTTCCGGGTCCACGGCGGCCGGACACTCGAGCGTGTCCTTATCCAGGGCCGCGGGAATTGAGTCATCAACGATCACCCGAATAGCACCGAGACCGCTTGCGCCGCCGGCCGGCACTTCATGGGTGACAACGAGATCGTAGGCGGTGGGCTGGTTCGGGCTCAGATTGGCCACGCCATTGTCTTTGGTGATGCTGACGTTGACGCCGCGGTCCACCGTCACGGTGTCGTTGCCGGCGCTGGCGTTGTGCAGACTGTCGCCGGGGTAGCTACCGGTCACGGTGATCTCGCCGGTGGCAGTTGGGGTGATCTGGCAGGTTCCGGTGCCGCCGCTGAGCGTTACAACACAGGTGTCTCCGGCGCCGGACACGTTTACGGTGCCGCCCGGCGTCTGGTTGCCGTTGGTCGAAGCGACCGTCACCGTCACCGTCAGCGCCGCGTTAGCCGTGGCGGTCCCCGGCAGCGTCACGGTGGTGGAGGTATTGGCGGCCACCACGTCGTGGCTGACGCCGGTGGTATCGCTCGAGCCGTTGAAGTTCCCGTTGGCGGCATAGACCGCCGTCACGTTCTGCGAACCGAGTGCGGTGGGGGTGATGTTACAGCTGGTCGCCGGCAGCGTGGCGGTACAGGAATCGCTGCCCCAGCTCAGCACCACCGAGCCCGTGGCCGGGGCGGCGCTGGGCGGCGTGGTCGTCAGACTGAAGCTCGCCGCAAACGGGTTCAGGGCAAAAGAGTCGGTCCCGAGTGTGCCGGACAGCACGGTCAGCGTCGTGTCAGCGCGCGTCACCGTGTGAGCTATCCCCGTTGAGTCGGTAGACCCAATGAAATCACCGTCTCCCGCGTAGCTGGCGGTCACGTTGTTGGTACCAATTGCGGTGGGGGTGATGTTGCAGCTTGTCGCCGGCAGCGTGGCCTGGCAGGTGTCGCTGCCCCAGGTGAGCGTCACCGTACCGGACGGCGAGCCGGACCCGGGTGAGTCAACGGTCAGCGAAAAGCTGGCCGCAAAGGGCGTGTTGAACTGGCTGTCGATGGCGAGCGAACCGGCCAGCACCGCCAGGGTCGTGTCGGCCGCAGCGACCGTCAGGCTGCCGGTCGTCGAACTTGCGTTGAACGCCATCGAGTCAGCCGGCGCAAAGGTCGCCGTGACGGATGTTCCGGCCTGAGCGGAGGAAAACGATTCGGTGCAGGAATAGTTGCCGCCGGCGTCGAGCGCCGCGTCGGTGCAGATTGCACCACCGCCGACGGTAAAGGTGACCGCCACCGAACCGGTGGGCGTTGTCGACCCAGAAGCCGGCGAGACGGTTCCCGAGAAGGTGACCGTTTGTCCAACCACCGGCGAAGCTGGCGCAGTGTCTAGCGACGTGGTGGTATTGACCTGAGCCCAAGCTGCCGGAGACGACAGCACCCACAGCGCTGCAAACGCGCTACAAAACACCCTTAAACGCATACGCTTTTCCATAGCCAACATGCTTTTGACGCCGCGTTTCACCGGCTCCATTTACCCGCACATCATCGATGTACAGGCCCCCCGGAGTCCGGCGACCTCGGCTGGTGCTTTCACTAATTGTGATTGCCCCCCAAGCCGCCACTATAGGCCTGTCTGTTTCTCAGGGAAAGCGTTCCGCCGCCAGGAAGCGTCAGTTAACAAAGTCTTACAAAGTATTTCTCGTAAGCTGGGCGAACCCTGACCCACGTTTCGAAAGGCCCCGAATCGGCGCTGTTGAAATGCCGCCAGCGCCCGCCGTGCCGTGGTTTTCCATCGGTGGCTTCCGCCCTGGCAAGCGCCGGCGAGGCATGGAAAAACGCGAGCGGCAACAGGATTAATCGATCCTTATGCTCGCAATTTTCTGGCAAACGCGCCCTGCGCTAGGAAAGGCGGCGTGGCGGCCCGGCGGGAGGCTCAGAAACGGGCCTCAACCGCGTTCGTCAGGCCGGAATCTCCGAGCCGTCCCAGGCCAGGTGATTGCCGCTGCGCTCTGGGGTGAGCGACTCGATGACGTTGAGGAGGTGACTGGCCGACTGCTCGGGGGTGAACAGCTGATCGGCCGGAACGTTGCGCTGAAAGGGTTCCGACAATGGCGTTGCAACCGTTCCCGGATGCAGCGCGACGCAAGTCAGCCGCGGAGCGCGGCGAGCGCACTCGATAGCCAGCGTACGAATACCCATCACCAGCGCCGCTTTGGACATCCGGTAACTGTACCAACCGCCTCGACGGTTATCGCTGATACTCCCGACACGGGCGGCAAGGCTGGCAAAAACGGCTGGCTCGTCGTGCGTCAGCAGGGGGACAAGATGTCGTGCCAGCAGCAAGGGCCCAATCGCGTTGACCGCGAGGACCGCGCTCATCGACGGCTGGCGGATATCCTTGAGCTGCTTCTCCGGCTGCCAGTCCGAGCCGTGCAGGGTGCCGGTTGCGTTGATCACCCAGTGCAGCCGATCGACGCTTCCTTTCAGCTGCTCCGCGAGCTCCGAGACGCTGTCTTCGCAGGTGAGGTCGACCGCGTGGTCGGCGCCGGACCGCGCGGCCGTCAGGATGGTCGCGTCGGGCCGTCGCCTGGCAGTCTGTTCTCTCAGCGCCTGTCCGATTCCCCCGGAGGCACCTACTAGCAAAATGTTCACATCACTATGCTCATCTCCGACCCGTCATCCTGGCGTGACGGCCAGGCGACAAAAACGTGTCCGGGGAGATCCTGTCGCGCCGTCGCGATAGAATTGGCGCGTGCGTTGCCGTCAAAACTATCCGTGCTGAGATCCCGCTGGCACGCCAGCGTGTTCTGGCTTTCCTTCCCGTTTGTGTTGCCTCAGGCGCTTTGGCTGAGACACCGAACCAACACCCTCCCCGGGGCACCGGGCCCAGGGCTTGGCCAGGAGGGTAAGCCCGTCACGCTGCGGATCTTAGGACTGGGCGACTCAATTATCGACGGCGTGGGTACACCTCATCGCAGCCGGTCGCTCACCGCACAGATCGCTCGCCATCTGGCGGACGGCGCCAGCTGGCACGCGTTAGGGCGCAGCGGTTACCGCACCTGGCAAACCGCCAGCCAGCTCCTCCCGGAGCTGGGACCGGAACCCTATGATCTGGTGGTCATATCCACCGGAGTGAACGACATCACCGGTCTGGTCAGCATGAAAAGTTTCGCGGCGGGCTTGTCGAAGATTGATAACGTGCTTCGGCGCCACTCGCCTGAGGCCCATATCCTGCTGCTGGGCGTGCCGCCGATGTGGCACTTCCCAGCGCTCCCGCAGCCGCTTCGCTGGGCCATCGGACAGCGGGCCCGGGCCTTCCAGCTCGCGGGCCAGCTGGCCGCCGAACGGCTGGGCTGGAGGTTTCTAGCCAGCGACTTCGTACCCGAACCCGAAGAGTTTGCCGATGACGGCTACCATCCCAATGCTGACGCCGTCTGCCGTTGGGCCGAGGATATTGCCGCCTTTGCCGCCCGCATGGGCGCCTGAAACCGTCCCGCCACCGACACATCAACCTGCCCGCCGGAGCGTTACATCTCCCACCAGAGCCGCCAGCAGGATGACGACGGCCGCGACGTCAATCCAGGCGACTTTGATCAGGCTCGCGTTGCTGGTGCCGCCCAGACCGATGATCAGCAGATAGCCGACCATGCTGGTGAGGCCGGCCAAGGCCGCGGCGGTCCGCAGCTCCGTCCGGAATGCCGCCGCCACCAGTAAAGCGCCGACGATGCTCAGCAGAAGGGCCCGATGCTGCATCAGCAGCGCCAGGTCCGTGTCAGCGATGCTGACCTGATAAAGACGCTGGAGCTGCGCGGCACCGATCACCCCGATCACCGGTAGGAAGTTGATCAGTCCTACGGCCAAAAAACCGCTAGCGACAAGTTGGGATAATAGGCTCATTGGTTGAGCTTGCCCGCCGGTTTGCGGCGCGACAATAACCTTTGAGGTCATAGCGTCGGGTCTATCGTGCTACCAGACCAACTTGCGGCATGTGCTTTTGCGCCAGCGCTGAACTGAGGGCGACATAAAACCGGTCGGTCGCTCAGTTTCTCCAGAACACGGGCGTAAACAAAATCAGCAGGGTAAACAGCTCCAGGCGGCCCATCACCATAGCCAGGCTCAGAACCCACTTGGCTGGATCAACCAGATCGGCGTAGTGCGGCCCTGCCTGGCCCAGCGCGGGACCCAGATTGTTCATACAGGCGAGCACCGAGGAGACGGCGGTGACCAGGTCAACGCCAAAGCCGGTCAGGATCAGCGCAAACAGGCAAAAGCAGAGGATATAGACCGAAAAGAAACCCCACACGGACTGGATGACTTTTTCCGAAGCGCTGCGGTTGCCGAGCTTGACCGGCGCCAGGGCGCTCGGGTGGACGAGGCGCACCATCTCGCGCCAGCCCTGCTTATAGAGCAGCAGCACCCGGATCACCTTCATGCCGCCGCCGGTCGAGCCGGCACAGGCGCCAACGCAGCTGAGCAGGAGCAGCAGCAGCGGCAGCGTGGCCGGCCAGAGATAGAAGCTATCGGTGGCAAACCCGGCCGTGGTGCCGATGGAGATCACCTGAAACATCCCGTACCGAATGGCCTGAAGCGCGTCCGGATAGACGCTGTTGCTCCAGAGCTGCCAGCTGCAAAACACGGTTGCGGCGATGATCAGTCCAATGTAAGTCTTGAGCTCGGGATCACCTTTGTAGGGCGACATGCTGGCGCGGTGCCAGGCCATAAAATGCAGCGCAAAGTTGATCCCCGCGACAAACATGAAGAGCATGCAGATCACTTCGATCGCTGGGCTGTTGAAATAGCCGATGCTCAGGTCGTGCGTCGAAAAGCCGCCGATCGCCACGGTGGAAAACGCATGGCCTACCGCGTCGAAGATCGACATCCCCGCAATCCAGTAGGCGAGCGCACACGTCAACGTGATCCACAGGTAAAGGTTCCACAGAGCCTTGGCCGTCTCGGCAATGCGCGGCGTGAGCTTGTTGTCTTTCATCGGCCCGGGCGTCTCAGCGCGGTAGAGCTGCATCCCGCCGATGCGCAGCATGGGCAGGACGGCGACCGCCAGCACGATGATCCCCATGCCGCCGAGCCATTGCAGCTGCTGGCGATAGAACAGGATGCCTTTCGGCAAATAGTCGATGCCGGTCAGCACGGTGGCGCCGGTGGTGGTAAGCCCGGACATGGACTCAAAGACCGCATCGGTCAGCGACAGCTCCGGCTGACTGGAGAGAAACAGCGGCACCGATCCAGCCAGCCCGAGCACCAGCCAGCAGGCGACGACCACCACAAAACCATCCCGGATCCGCAGCTCGCGGCGAATGTGGCGGACCGGGTACCAGCACAGTGCGCCCAGGGCCGCCAGCATCGCAAATCCTTCAAGAAACGGCGTGGCGCTGCCGTCTGCATACAGGTAGCCGACCAGCGCCGGCGGCAGCATGGTGACACTCGACAGAACCAGCAGCACGCCAACAATCCGCTGGATCGACTGGAACCGAGGGCTGCTAACGGCCACAGCGGCTCCCGTGCGCGGCTCGACGGCGGTGGGCTCGGATCATGCGCATGGCGTCAGCGTCCTGCGGACCATCAGATAAAGGTGGCACCCACCTGGAACAGCTGCTCAACTTCCCCGAGGCCCGCCTTGTTGAGCACGAGGAGAATCACGTGGTCTTCCGGCTCGATCACCTCGTCATGGTGCGCGATGATCAGCGACTCGCCGCGCACGATACCGACGATGGTGACCTCTTCGGGCAAGGGAATTTCCTCGACCGCCCGACCCACAACTCTCGAGGTGCGGCTGTCCCCGTGGGCCACCGCTTCGATGGCCTCGGCCGCGCCTCGCCGCAGCGAGTGAACCTTGACCATGTGGCCGCGGCGCACGTGGGTCAGCAGGGCTCCGATCGTGATCTGCTGCGGCGACAAAGCGATATCGATGGTGCCTGCCTCCATCATGTCGACGTAGGAGGCCCGATTGACGAGCGAGATCACCCGCCTTGCGCCCATTTTTTTGGCCAGCATGGATGACAGGATGTTGGCCTCGTCGTCGTTGGTCAGCGCGCAGTACATGTCGGTCTGATCGATGTTTTCTTCCCGCAGCAGATCTTCGTCTGCACAGTCGCCCACCAGCACAATCGTCTTCTCAAGACTCTCGGCGATGTATTGCGCCCTCGGTCGCGAGCGCTCCACCAGCTTCACCAGATACTCGTCTTCGAGCACCGCCGCCAGCGACGCACCGATGTTGCCGCCGCCGGCCAGCATGAGGCGACGCGCCGGCTGCTCGAGCTTTCGGATCTCGGCCATCACCCGGAGAATATGCCCCCGAGCAGCCAGGAAAAACACCACGTCCCCTGGAATCATCACGGTTTCACCGCTGGGGATCAGCGCCTTCTGCTCCCGGAAAATGGCCGCCACGCGGATTTCGATGTCGTCGGGCAGCAGGCGGCGTAGCTCTGAGATCTTGTGGCCGGTCAGCGCCCCGCCTTCAACCGTTGCCACCGCCACAATCTGCGCGCGCCCGTCGGCAAAATCCAGCACCTGTAGCGAGCCGGGATACTCGATCAACCGCTTGACGTGTTCGGTGACCAGCTTCTCGGGACTAATCAGGACATCCACGGGGCATTGGTCGCCGGAAAACAGCTCGGGGTAATCCAGGTATTCCGCGGCCCGCACCCGCGCAATTTTGGTGGGCGTGTGAAAGATCGTGTAGCAAACCTGACAGGCCACCATATTGATCTCGTCACTGTTGGTCAGCGCCACCACCATGTCCGCGTCTTCGGCGCCGGCCCGGATCAACACCTTCGGGTGAGAGGCGTTGCCGAGCACACCGCGAATATCCAGCTTGTCCTGCAGCTCGCCAAGACGCTGGGCGTTGGTGTCGACAACGGTGATGTCGTTCTCTTCCCGCGACAGGCTGGCCGCCACCGACGACCCGACCTGACCCGCTCCGAGGATCATGATCTTCATTCGTTCAGGCGTTTCGGATCGATGTTGAGGGCGCGAAGCTTGCGGTACAGGTGGGTTCGCTCCATGCCGGCAGCTTTGGCGAGGCGGCCAACGCTGCCTTGGGCTTCCTTGAGCTTAAACACAAGATAGGCTCGCTCGAACTGCTCACGCGACTCGCGCAGGGGCAGCGAAAAATTCACATCCGCCAGGAGCTGATTTCCCGGCGTTTCGGTGGCCGCGCCCAGCGCACCCTCCACCTCCTCCGCCTCGATTTCGCCGGCGCCCAGAATCAGCAGGCGCTGGACGAGATTTTTAAGCTCACGGACGTTGCCGGGCCAGCGATGATTGCGCAGCCGGTTCTGGGCCGCCACCGAAAAATGCCGGTACGGCAGTTTCTCTCGGCTCGGAAAATACTCGGTGTAAAAGCGCAGCAGCTCGGGCACATCCTCCCGCCGATCCCGCAGGGGAGGCACGGTCAGCGGGACCACGTTGAGCTGGTAGTAAAGGTCCTCCCGGAACCGGCCTTCCTTGACCTCGCGCTCAAGATCACAGCGGGTTGCAGCGATGACGCGTACGTCGATGGTGACTGGCTCGCTGCCGCCGAGGCGGGTGACCTGCCCGCTGGTCAGCGCGCTGGACAGGCGCGTCTGGGTCTCCTCGCCCATCTCCGCCACCTCGTCGATGAACAGCGTGCCGCCGTTGGCCTGCTCCAGGCGCCCGTAGCTAACCTGCCCGTCACTCTCCTGGCCAAAAATCTCGCGCTCGGAGTTTTCCGCGGCGATGTTGCCGACGTTGAGCTCGACGAAAGGCGCCTGTGCTCGACTGCTGATCGTGTGCAGGTACCGCGCCACGGTGGCCTTGCCGACACCGGCCTCCCCGCTGATCAGCACCCAGGTGTCGTGTCGCGCAACGCGTTCGATCTGCTCGCGGAGCCGCTGCATGCCGGCGCTCACCCCCACCGGCTCCACCGACGGCGCCAGGCGCTGCTTTAAACCCTCGTTTTCCCGCTTCAGGCTGCCCGCCTCCAGGGCGCGTTCAACGCTGAGCAGCAGCTTGGGTAGCGAGACTGGCTTTTCGATGAAATCGTAGGCGCCGAGCTTGGTGGCCTCGACGGCCGTCTCCACCGATCCGTGGCCCGACATCATGATCACGGGAAACGGCAGGGCCCCGCCCTCACCCCATTCCCGCAGCAGCGTGATGCCGTCGGTTTCAGGCATCCAGATATCGAGCAGAGCCAGGTCCGGGCGCGACGCGCGGCGAGCCTCCCGGGCCTGCTCAGCATCCGCTGCGCTCGATACGCGAAATCCCTCGTCGGCGAGAATATCGGTGACCAGCTCCCGAATATCCGGCTCGTCATCCACTACCAGGATATGTCCCGTGGCCATGTTCAGTGAGTTCCTGTGCGGTTCATCACGTGTCTCTGGCGTCAGCCATGTTGCGGTCGCGGCGCGACCCATTCCCCTGGGAATTCATTATACGCCGTCAGCCAGCTTCGCTGCGCTCTTTCGGCAGGTCGATGGAGGGCAGCTCGGAGGCTTCTACCGGCAGACGCAGCTCAAACACGGCGCCGCCGGAGCGAGCGTTACGCGCGCTGATATCCCCGCCGTGTTCCTCGGCAATTTTCTTCACGATTGCCAGCCCAATCCCCGTGCCTCGGCTCTTGCTGGTGGCATAAGGCTCGAAGAGCTTGTCCTGGATCTCCGGCGGCAGGCCGGGGCCGTTGTCGCGCAGGCTCAGGCACAGGCTGGCGTGGCCGCGTTGCCATTCCAGGTGGCTGGCCGCACGCAGCTCCAGCGGACCGCCGCCCCCGGCCTCCTGGGCGTTTTTGATCAGGTTGTGCAGCAGCTGGCGCAGCCGCAAGCGGTCCGCAAATACCCGCGGCTCGTCGGCCATCCACTGGCACTCCAGCGTCATCTGTCGATCGCCCTGCTGGTAGAACTCCACCATCTCCTCGACCAGCTCAGACAGGCGCAGCGGCTCCAGCTGCAGCGTCGGCGCCCGGGCGTAGTCGCTGAACGCGTTGACCATGGTTTTCAGCGCTTCCACCTGGGTCACGATGGTGCGAGTCGCCCGGTCGAGCACCGCCGCGTCCTCTTCTGGCATGCGGCTCAAATACTTGTGGCGAAGCCGCTCCGCCGAGAGCTGAATCGGCGTCAGGGGGTTTTTCACCTCGTGCGCCAGCCGCCGTGCCACCTCACCCCAGGCCGCTTCGCGCTGAGCGCGAACCAGATCGGTCATATCCTCCAAGACCAGCACGGTGCCGGCACTGCCGTCGGGCATGGGCAGCCTGGCGCCGCGACAGGTCAGCACCAATTCATGGCCCTCTCCCTCCAGGCTGATCTCCTCACGCCAGCGGTGGCTGGTTCCGGCGTTGCGCTCCATCAGTTCCGCCAGGGGCGCCAGCCAGCGATGCTCCTGGGCCACGGTGCTCAAGGCCCGCTCACGCAGCGCGGCCTCGTCCACTTCAAGGATGTCCTGTGCTGCCTGATTGACCGCTCGCACCACGCCACTGCCCGTGAGCGTAATCACGCCGGAGCTCAGGCTGCCGAGGATCGTCTCCAGGAAATCGCGTCGCGTCTCCGCCTCCAGACGCGAGCGGCTGGCCTCACCGCTGGAGCGCTCGATTTCCTCGGTCATCATGTTGAATGACTGAACCAGAAACCCCAGCTCGTCGTTGCTGGCCACCGGCAGGCGGCGCTCGTAGTTGCCGCTGGCGATGGATCGGGTCGCCTCGGACAGATTGCTGATCGGCTGCACGAGCCGACGTGCGGTGTTGAAGGCCAGCAGCAGGGCCAGCAGCACGCTCAACGTCAGCACCATCGAAAGAATCAGCACAAACGCCTGCTTGAGGGCATTGCGCTGGTATCTGAGCGACTCGTAGCGCAGAAACTGCGCCTCCACGTTGCTGGCCTGCTCGTCGAAACCCTGCGGCACCGAATAAATGCCCTGCAGCACCCGTTCCGGCCCGAGTCCCCGGTCGGGAATCGTCTGGAGCACCCGCACCTGCAGCACTTCCCCCTCGGTCAGATTGGGCTCATAGTCAACGAAGCTTCCTCGCTGGCGCGCCTGCATTAGCTGAAGGTCGCTCGGGACATCGGCGGTGAACCGGTCCAGATCGCGGCTGCTCGTGCGGATGACCTGGCCGCCTTCGCCGAGGACCGTCATCTCCAGCGCGTCTCCCTCGGCCACCAGGTCGCGCAGCTCCGAGGCCAGGTCGTCCGTGGACAGATCCGCCAGGCGCTGCGCCAAACGTTCCGTGAGGTTGCTCTTCTCAACCTTTTGCAGCTCCAGAAAACGGCGGCCGATCGCCTGCGCGTCCTCGAGCGCGGTCGCCACGTCCACATCGAACCAGCGGTCGATACTGCGATTGAGAAAATCGACGGAGAACCAGTAAACGATCAGCGCCGGCGGCACCGCCAGCGCCACAAACATCAAAACCATGCGCTGGGTCAGGCGGGCCCCGGGCTGCCCGGCCCGGCGCCGGCGAATCAGGCTGACCAGCCGCCAGATCACCGCGGCGGCCAGCACCACCAGCGCGGCACCGGCGAGCAGAAAGACCCACTCATAATATTGATTCCAGCCCTCCAGCCCGCGCGTAGCGTCCCCGGCCAGGTAGAGCGCCACAAACAGCAGCGCCAGCACGGACGCCATCGGCAGCGTCCGCTGGAAGAATCGCGCGACCGGTCGCCGCTTCAAGACGTCACCCCGGTCAGGCGAACCCAGCCCGTGTCCATCCGCCACTGGTCGGACAGGTAGGACGACAGGCGCAGCGCCGGCGGCAGCCGGGAAATGACCAGCCTAGCTCGCACCTGGAAGTAGGCGCCCTCCGCGTCCGTCGGCACGGCTTCGAGTGGGACCTGATCGAGCGCCGCCAGCAGCGCCGGCAGGTCGCGAAAGCTGGTTGCCTCACCGCTGACCGGCTCGAGCAGGGTGAAATATTGCGACAGCGACCGGTAGCTGATCTGGCGTTCTCCGCTGCGGGACCAAAGCAGGCTGTCCCAAAGCACCGGCCGGTTCTGCCGCTGCTCGAGGCGCCACTGGAAGGTGACCGAGACACCGTGGCGCAGGGCGTCAAGCACCTCGGGTGAGAGCTGATGGCTGAGGGTCAGTTGCGCGTTAGCGGCCACAGGACTGAAAGCGAGCACCTCGATCGACGGGCGAGACTCCGCCGGCGCCAGCTTGCAGCCGGCGAGCAGCAGGCACAGGCCAACCGCGGCAGCCCGCTCAGCGTTTTTCCAGCAGCGAGTAAAAAAACCCATCCGTTCCGTCCTGCCCCGGCAGAAGCTGTCGGCCCCAGCCGGTATCCACGCCCCACGACCCCGACAGGGACAGGACCCTGGCGTCAGCCGTGGCGGCCACAAACGACTCTATTGTCAGGTGATTTTCTGCCGGTAGCAAAGAACAGGTGGCGTAAAGCAGCTGCCCGCCGCTCGCCAGACGCTCCCACAGGCGCGCCAGCAGGCGTCGCTGCTGACGCGTCAAGTCATCGATATCGCTCTCGCGACGCAGCCACTTGATGTCCGGATGGCGGCGGATGACGCCGGTTGCCGAGCAGGGTGCATCCAGGAGGATTCGATCAAATTGTGCCGCCGGCAGCTCACCGGCGTCCCCCGTCAGCACCTCCGCACTCAGCCCAAGGCGGGCAAGATTCTCGGCAATCCTTGGCACTCGCAGCGGGTCAGAATCCACCGCGGTCAGCGCCAGCTCGGGCTGGAGCTCCAGCAGGTGCGCCGTCTTGCCGCCCGGCGCCGCGCACGCGTCCAGGACGCTCATGCCTGGCCCTGCGCCCAGCAGCGGTGCCGCCAGCTGCGCGGCCGGATCCTGCACACTGACCAGACCCGAATCGAAGCCGGGCAGCTCCGCGACCGGCCGCGCCTTCTGCAGTTCGATCGCACTGGGCGCCAGCGGCAAAGCGCGGGCCTCGATACCATCCTGCTCGAGGCTGGCCAGATAGTCGTCCCGGCTGACGCGCGACAGGTTTACCCGCAGGCACATTGGCGCCTGTTCGTTGTTGGCTCTAAGAATCGGCTCGAGCTGGGCGGGCCACGCTTCCTCGATCGCCGACACCAGCCAACGCGGGTGGCTGAAACGCACCGCGGGCTCAAGGTCGCTGGCGGCCAATGCGGCCGCACTCTGCCCAGACCTCAGGTAGCTGCGAAGGACCGCGTTGACCAGCCCCCGAGCCCACTTTTTGCCCAGGCGCGCTGTGGCGCTGACCGCCTGGTCCAGCACCGCATGCTGGGGAGTGGAAAACCCGTTCAGCTCGGCCAGGCCAACCAGCAGCAGGCAGCGCAGATCCTCATCGCGCGCCCGCAGGGGCTTCTCGAGAAACCGATCGAGCAGGGTCTCAAGTATGGTCAGGTGCCGAAGTACCGCGTAGACCAAAGCCTGTCGCAGCGGATCAGCCGCTGCCTGGTCACCGCTCAGAGAACGGCCGGCGAGCACCCGCTGGAGCTGTCTCGCAGCGTCTGCACGACTGTCCTGCCCGCGCCGCGCCGGGCGCTTCCTAGCGCCCGAGCTGTGGGATTTTGCTGGTTTCGTGGCGGGACGCTCAGCCAATCAGCTCACCGTCAGGGCCAGGCGTCTCAGGCGTTTCCGCCAACGCTAGCCGCGTTCCGGCTGGCAGCGGAAAGGCATTGAGAAAATCGGCCGCCGGCAGGGGGCGACCGCCGGATCGCTGAATGGTGGTAATCCGCAGGCCGCCTCGACCGGTGGCCACCACAATGCCGGCGGTATCTGCCTCGACGATCGACCCGGGGTCACCCTCGAGCTCGGGCACCAGTTCGGCATCCCAGACCCGCAGCCATTGCTCACCAAAGCGAAAACGTGCCACCGGCCAGGGGTTGAAGGCTCGGATCTGCCGCAGCAGCACAGCTGCCGGCTGCTGCCAGTTAAGACTGGCCTCATCCTTTTCCAGCTTGGCTGCATAGGTCGCCTGACTGTCATCCTGGGGTTCGGGCGCCAAGTCATCTCTTCTGGCCAGCGTTTCGATCAGCAGCTCAGCCCCCAGCTGCGCCAGCCGGTTATGCACGCTGCCTCCGGTGTCGCTCTCAGCAATCGGCGTGGCGGCCCGCGACAGCACGTCCCCGGTGTCCAGCCCCGCCGCCATCTGCATGATGCAGACCCCGGTCTGCTCATCGCCGGCGAGCACCGCGCGGGCGATCGGGGCCGCGCCGCGCCAGCGCGGCAGCAGCGAGGCATGAATGTTCCAGCAGCCGAGCCTCGGCACCGCTAGGATCGATCGGGGAAGTATCAGGCCGTAGGCGGCCACGACCATCAGGTCAGGCGCCAGCTCGGCAAGCGCCTCGGCGGCCTCCTCACCGCGCAGCGTAGCCGGCTGTCGAATTTCGACGGAAGGCGCATGGTCTGTGGTCCAGGCCTTGATCGGCCCAGGTTTCAGGCGCCGCCCGCGGCCAGCCGGCCGATCGGGCTGGGTGTACACCGCCACCACGTCGTGCTCGCTGGCGACCAGAGCCTCAAGGGCGGGCAGCGCAAAATCCGGCGTGCCGGCAAAGACAATTTTCATTGTGATGTTTGAAACGTGTTGGGCCCGGCTAGCGGCTGGGAGCTAGTGTTATGCAGAGGCTTCTGCGCGCCGCGCCTTTTCCAATTTTTTGCGCACGCGCTGCTGCTTCAGCGGCGAGAGGTAATCCACAAAAACCTTGCCGTCCAGGTGATCGATCTCGTGCTGGATACAGACAGCCAGCAGACCATCTGCAGTCAGCTCACGGCTTTCACCATTGCGGTCCAGCGCGGCCACGCGGATCCAGTCGGCGCGATCGACCTTGGCATAGATGCCCGGAACCGACAGACAGCCCTCCTCGTAGACCTGGTTGCCGCGTCGCTCCAGGATCTCCGGGTTGATCAGCACGTGGGGCTGATCGCGATCGTCCGACACGTCGACCACCAGCAACCGCTGGTGAACATTGACCTGGGTCGCCGCCAGCCCGATGCCTGGGGCGTCGTACATGGTCTCGAGCATGTCGTCGGCGAGCTGGACAATTTCCCTATCCACCTCGTCGATCGGCTTTGCCTTGGTGCGCAGACGGGGGTCCGGGAACTCAATAATGTTAAGTAAAGCCATGAAATGGACGAAAGTTTGAACTGAATCTCATATTTGTGCGCACAAACAGTATTTAAAGTATAGGCGCAGGGCAAGGGGATCCATTGTGAATGGCCGCGGCCCTGCCGATTTTCGGATGTTTTCCGCTCACGAAAATTCGGATACACTAACTTCTTTGGGGAATCAAGACATTGGCCGCGATGTTTAAACCATTACTTGCGATATTTGTCGGTTCGCTCCTGTGCGCCAGCGCTGCTGCCCAGGTGGAACTGCGGGATGATCATCCGGACCGCTACGTGGTGGTCAAGGGTGACACGCTGTGGGACATCTCGGACCGGTTTCTGAAAAAGCCCTGGCTGTGGCCGGAAATCTGGCAGGTGAATCCCCAGATCGAAAACCCGCACCTCATCTACCCAGGTGACGAAATCAACCTGGTGTATATCGACGGCGAGCCGCGCCTGTCGCTGCGCCGGGGCCGGAAGCTGTCACCCTACCCGCGTCGAACCTCGTTGGCTGAGGCGGTGCAGCCCATCAATCTGAACGACATTCGGCATTACCTCGACAAGCGGACCATCCTGGATGCAGCCGAGCTTGAGGGCCTGCCTTATGTGCTCGCCATGGAAGAGTCTTACCTGGCCGGATCAGAAGGCATCAACCTCTACGCGCGGGGCCTTGAGGAAGCCGCCCCCGGCGAGAGCTATGCGATCGTGCGCCCGACGGTGGAGTTTCGCGAGGTTCCAGAGACCTGGCCGTACGACCAGGCGGAGAGCTTCCGCCCCGAAGCCCGCGACTGGGAGTACCCGGCGGAGCGTTCAATTACCGACTTCGTGTCGCGCTTCTGGACCGAAAAAGTCTGGAGCGGGAAATACAAAAACACCCGGGTGCTCGGCTATGAGGTGGTGCAGACCGCCACCGCTGAAGTGCTTGAGTCCGGCGATCCTTCCACGATGCTGATCACCTCGAGCGAACTCGAAGTGCTGCCAGGCGATCTGGTGATCCCCCTGTTCACCGCCAACTACGACCTGGAATACTACCCGCATGCGCCGGAGCAGCTCCCAGACAATACGCAGGTAATCGCGCTGAGCAATGCGTTGTTTGGCGTCGGCCCCAATCAGGTTGTGGCAATCAACAAAGGCTGGGACGACGGTATTGAGCATGGCGACGTGTTCTCGACCCATCGCCCCGGTCAGATGATCCGTGACGAAATCCGCTATCCGAAAGATGACGTGAAAACCTTCTTCTCCAAGGAACGGCGAAAGAAAGCCAATGTCCAGCTGCCGGACGAATACACGTCACACATCATGATCTTTAAAACACACGAGCGGGTCAGCTACGGCCTGGTGATGCGCGGCAAGAAGGCGGTCCGCATTCTCGATAAGCTCAAGATGCCCTGAGCGTCGCCCGGGCCGTGGCCCGGGCGAACGCAAGACGGTCGGTCCGGGCGCGAGCCCGGGTTGATCAACCGCAGCCCCTCCCTGGCCTACAAACTTGCTGATCGCGGCGTCGGTGTCTGGAACCGGCAGAGCCACTAACTCACCTTAACCCCCCACGCCCACGGGGCCGCCCGCTCCTTCTCCTGATAACATCCGCGCAAAGGCCGCGCGTTTGTCTGCATGGCTAGAGGTTCGACGGAGCCCCCGTTTGGCTGATTCCACCACCACCAACAAAACTGCCGACCGGCGGGCATGGCTCAGCCTGATCCGCGCGTTTGCGGGCACAACCACTAGCGGCGTTGAGGCGCTGCAGCGGTTTGGCGGCTGCGAGCCGCTGCTGCGTGCCAGCGCGGGTGAGCTCGCGCAGGCCGGCATTGGCAAGAACACGATCGCGCGTTTGGTAAACCCCGATTCGGCGCTGCTGGACAGCGACCACGGGTGGCTGGACCAGCCTGGCTGCGATCTGGTGACCTGGCACGACGAGGGTTACCCGCCGCAGCTGCGAGACGTCCCGGATCCGCCGCTGGCTTTGTTCTGTCGGGGAAACCCGCAGCTACTGTGGTTGCCGCAGCTGGCGATTGTCGGCACCCGGAACCCGAGCTCAGGCGGTCTGCGGCATGCCCAGCGGTTTGCTGCCGCGTTGGCAGCACACGGCCTGGTCATCACCAGCGGACTGGCGCTCGGCGTCGACGGGGCGGCGCATCGGGCCACGCTGGACGCAGGCGGCCTGACAATTGCGGTGGCCGCGACAGGCCCCGATCGAATTTACCCCGCCCGACACGTCGGGCTCGCCACCGACATTGTCCGCAGCGGTTTGATCGTGAGCGAGTTCCCGCCGGGCTGGGAACCGCGGCGGCGTTCTTTCCCGCAGCGCAATCGCCTGATTTCAGGGCTATCCTTGGCGGTACTGGTCATCGAGGCCAGCGTCCAGTCCGGGAGCCTGATCACCGCCAGGATCGCGGGCGAGCAGGGTCGGGACGTCTACGCCCTGCCGGGGTCGATCGACAACCCCATGGCGCGCGGCTGTCATCGGCTGATCAAGCAGGGCGCCAGACTGCTGGAGGACGCTGATGAGCTCATCCGGGATATCGCGCCACGGGCACGAAAAAGTGCGGCGCTGCGGCGGGAACAGCTCGACACGTCGGAGAAAACCCGCGCAGGGCAAAGCGGTCGCGAGGGTGCTGGCACGGCCATCAGCGGGGCCCTGGGCGCAGACGATTTTTTGTTGGACGATGACTATAAAATGCTGTTCGACGCGGTGGGATTTGATGAACTTAGTGTAGATTTGCTGGTCGAGAGCACTGGATTGACGGCTGCATCGGTTTCCTCCATGCTCCTGATTTTGGAATTAAGAGGCCTGGTTCAAATGGGCCCCGGCGGCGGATATTGCCGCACCGGCGAGGGATGGCAATGAAAGAAAACGTCCTTGACGTTCTGATGTACCTGTTTGAAAACTACATGTACGACGAGCCGGACGACGACCCGGATCGCGCCTCGCTGGAGTCGAGCTTATCGGAAGCTGGTTTCAGCGATCGCGAGATCAACAAGGCCTTTGATTGGCTCGACGGCCTGGCCAGCCAGCGCCACCTGCCTGAGATGCAGGGGAAGTCTGACGGACCGGTGCGGGTCTACACCGATATTGAGCAGCAGCGGCTCGACACCGAGTCTCGCGGCTTTATCACCTTTTTAGAGGGTGCCGGTGTGCTCGACTCGGCTCGCCGTGAACTCGTGATCGATCGCACGATGGCGCTGGAGAACGCCGAGGTGGATCTGGACGACCTGAAGTGGATAGTGCTGATGGTGCTGTTCGATCAGCCGGGCCAGGAAGCCAACTACGCGTGGATGGAGAATTTCATGTTCGAGAGCACTCCGGAGCTTAGCCACTGATCGAACACCCCAACCGACAGGAATCAACGCCCTTTCGGGCGTCTATCGAATGACCGCAAACCTCCTAATCGTTGAATCGCCGGCAAAAGCCAAGACGATCAACAAATACCTTGGCAAAGACTTTGTTGTCCTGGCGTCGTACGGGCACGTTCGCGACCTCGTCCCCAAAGAGGGCGCGGTGGACACGGGCGATTTCAGCATGAAATACGCCACCATCGAGCGCAACGCCAAGCACGTAGACGCGATCGTCAAGGCGATGCGCAAGGCTGACTCCCTGTACCTGGCGACGGACCTCGACCGCGAGGGTGAGGCCATCTCGTGGCACGTCCACGAGATTCTGAAGGAAAAGAAGGTGCTCAAGGAAAAGCCCGTGTTCCGGGTGGTGTTTTCTGAGATTACCAAAAAGGCCATCTCCGACGCGGTCGCCAACCCGCGCGAAATCTCCATGAATATGGTCAACGCGCAGCAGGCTCGCCGGGCGCTGGACTACCTGGTGGGCTTCAACCTGTCACCGCTGCTGTGGAAGAAGGTGCGTCGCGGCCTGTCGGCGGGGCGCGTGCAAAGCCCCGCGCTGCGCATGATCTGCGAGCGAGAAAACGAGATCGAAGCCTTTGAGCCCCGGGAATACTGGACGATCGAGGCCGACCTCAACAAGAAGGACCAGCCGTTTACCGCCAAACTGGTTGAATTCAACGGCGAGAAGCTCGATCAGTTTGACCTGAACACCGAAGCGCTGGCCGTTGCAGCCAAAGAAAAACTGCTGGAGGCCGCCCAGGGCAAGCTGACAGTAGGCGATCTGACCAGCCGCCAGCGCCGCCGCCGGCCAGCGCCGCCGTTCATCACCTCCACGCTGCAACAGGACGCAGCGCGCAAGCTGCGCTTCTCGGCCCAGAAAACCATGCGAGTGGCCCAGCAGCTTTACGAAGGTGTGGAGGTCGACGGGGCGCAGCAGGGCCTGATCACCTACATGCGGACCGACTCGGTGACGCTATCTAACGATGCGCTGGACGAGCTGCGCGGCGTGATTGCTGAGGACTTCGGCAAAGACAAGCTGCCGGAACAGGCCAACACGTATAAAACTAAGTCCAAAAACGCCCAGGAGGCGCACGAGGCGATCCGCCCGACGGCCGCCGGCCAGCGACCGGCAAACATCAAGGCGTTTTTGAGCGAAGACCAGTTCAAGCTCTACGAGCTGATCTGGCGCCGCACCGTCGCCTGCCAGATGAACCCGGCGATCATGAACACCGTGACGGCCACCTTTCCCTGCGGTGAAGGGGCAAGCTTCCGAGCCAGCGGCTCAACGGTGGTGGAGCCGGGCTTTCTTGCGGTTTACGAAGAGGCGGAAAGCGACAAGAAGAAGAGTGAACCCAAACTGCCCCCGCTGGAAAAAGGTGAGGTGGTGGATCTGGCCGAAATTCGAGGCGAACAGCACTTCACGGAGCCACCGCCCCGTTTTTCGGAAGCGTCGCTGGTTAAAGCGCTCGAGGAGTATGGCATCGGCCGACCCTCAACCTACGCCAACATCATTCAGACGCTGGTGAATCGGGAATACGTTGAGCTGGAAAGCCGCCGCTTTTTCCCCACCGATGTCGGGCGCATCGTCAGCCGGTTTCTCTCCGATCACTTTACGCGCTACGTCGACTACGACTTTACCGCCCAGCTGGAGGACAACCTTGACGAGGTCAGCCGCGGTGAGCGCGAGTGGGTGCCGCTGCTGAAAGAGTTCTGGGACCCGTTCACCAATCTGGTTCAGGACAAAGAGGAGTCGGTCACCCGCGACGAGGTGCTGCAGGCGCGGGAGCTGGGCACCGATCCCAAATCCGGCAAACCGATTTCGGTCCGCATGGGTCGCTTTGGGCCCTACGTCCAGATCGGCACCAAAGACGACGAAGAAAAGCCGAAGTTTGCTGGCCTCCTGCCGGGCCAGAAGATGGACCAGATTGATCTGGAGCAGGCGCTGGAGCTGTTCAAGCTGCCGCGGGAGCTCGGCAAGATGGACGACGACTTCCCGATCACGGCCAACATCGGACGCTTTGGACCCTACGTGCGCTTCGGCCAGAAAAGTTTTGTCTCGATCAAAGCGCCGGACGACCCGTACAGCATCGACCTGGCGCGGGCGCTGGAGCTGATCGAAGAGAAGAAGAAGGCCGACGCAGAGCGCATCATCAAAAGCTTCGACGGCAGCGAAATCCAGGTGCTCAAAGGTCGCTACGGCCCCTACGTCACCGACGGCAAGAAAAACGGTCGGATTCCCAAAGACCGAGAGCCGGAGACACTGACGCTCACCGAGTGCGAAGAGATCATTGCCGCGGCGCCCGCCCGCAAAAAGCGGGGCAAAAAACGCGCGACCAAGAAAAAAGCCAAAACAGCCTGAGCGGGGCGGGCCAGCCTTTCCTCATGACGGGTGCCAACCCTGCGCCTGGGCACCCGGGCGTGCATAGTGCGAGAAACCATGAACAAAGCCGCGGTTAAAGAGTATCTGACGGGCCTGCAGTCCCGAATCTGCGAATCCCTGAGCGCCATCGACGGCAAAGAATTTAGCGCCGAGTCGTGGGAACACGCCAACGGCGGCGGCGGTCTGTCGCGGATCATCGAAGACGGTGAGGTGCTGGAAAAAGGGGGCGTGGGTTTCTCTCATGTCCGAGGTGAACAGCTCCCGGGTAGCGCCACAGAAAAACGGCCCGAGCTGGCTGGCCGCAGCTTCGAAGCGATGGGGGTTTCGCTGGTTATTCATCCACGCAATCCCTTTGCCCCCACCAGCCACGCCAATGTGCGCATGTTTGTGGCTGAAAAGCCCGGCGCTGAACCCATCTGGTGGTTCGGCGGTGGCTTTGACCTGACGCCCTACTACGCGTTCGACGAGGACGTGAAGCACTGGCATGAGACGGCGCAGCAGGCGTGCGCCCCGTTCGGTGAGGACATCTATCCGCGCTTTAAGAAGTGGTGTGACGACTACTTTTATCTGAAGCACCGCAGCGAGACCCGCGGTGTCGGCGGCCTGTTCTATGACGACCTGAACGAGCCGTCTTTCGACGAGTGTTTCGGCTTTATGCGCAGCGTGGGTGACCACTACATCCCCGCCTACGGACCGATTCTGGAACGACGCAAAGACACGCCCTACGGCGAGGCGGAAAGAGACTTCCAGGCCTATCGCCGGGGTCGCTACGTGGAGTTCAACCTGGTTTACGACCGCGGCACGCTGTTTGGCCTGCAGACCGGCGGTCGGACCGAGTCTATCTTGATGTCGCTGCCGCCGATTGTGGCCTGGAAGTACGACTGGTCTCCCGAACCTGGTACGCCGGAAGCCGCGCTGGCTGACTATCTAAAGCCGCGCGACTGGCTCACCGAACTGGCGGCCTGACATCGAGCGATAGGTAAATTCAGGATTTTTTCCCGTTTCGTCACGGCGATGAAGAAAAAGACCCCGGGGGAAGGGGAAACCCCCGGGGTCACGGGAAACGGAGCTTGGGGGAACACCGTCTCCGCACGGATCCACTCAGGGAGGGAGATGGATCCAGCCTTGCGGGCTTGCTTAAGTAGACCGGCCAGAGCAAAAAAGGTTTCGCACCCATGACTTACGGCATAGGGGCCGGCCAGACCGTCTAGTCCAGCCGTTTTGGCGCCAGCGCACACATCCCACCTGGCTTAAGATCTTGCGCTGCCCGTCGATCTTTTATGGGGTCAAAGCTCGGGATTGCCGCGTTGCTCGCTTACACCAAACTCCAAAGAGCCCTGCTGGGTGAGGTTCCCTGGCGCGTAGCGCTGGTCATCGCGGCGGTTTTGCTGGTGGTCCAGGTTTGGCTCACCCGCGCGCAAGGGGAAGTCCCCACGGCCTGGTGGGTGATCGCTGGCGCGCAGTTTCTGCTCTTTGTCGTGCTGAGCTGGCTGGGGCTGCGGCAGGTTCAAAACCGTCGCCGGTCTATCGCCATCTTCAACAATTCGCCGATCCTGCTCTACTCCATTGATGATCAGGCCCGGATCGTCAATATCAACGGCGAAGGCGCCCGCAAGCTGGGTTATGCCCGGACGGACCTTATCGGCAGGACCCTGCGCGATTTTATGCCCCAGAAGGAGCGAGACGCGCTGAACGAGATGGCCGATCACGAGCCGCTGATGCCCGCGCTCGTCGAAGCCGGCAAGCTACGCAATCTGAAGGTGGTGCTGCAGAGCGCTGACGGCACGCCGTTCTACGGCGCCGTTTCCGCGCGTCTCACCCGCAACGCTCGCGGTCGGATTACCGGCGCTGACTGCGTCATCTTTGACGAGACCGACTGGGTGCTCGCCGAAGAATCGCTGAAGCATGCTCGGGCTGAACTCTATCGAACCTTCTCCGATCTTCCCGTGCCGCTGTTCCACTGTTCAGAAGACGGTCGCTATCTGCGCGCCAACACGGTGCTGCTGCAGCTAATGGGGTGCAGCAGCCTGGAACAGCTCAACGAGCTGGGCCACGCGCCGGCGTTGACCGATGAACTGCAACGCCGCAGTGACGCGGAGATGCTCGGCGCGTGGGGCCCGGTGTCGCTGCCGGATCGCGGGCGCCGACCGGTTACCGCGCAGCTCCTCCTGCGCAAAGCCTTCGACAGTGCCCGCCAGCCTTACACCGAAGGTGTGCTGGTTGACGGCCGTGCGATCACGGCCGAGCAAACGCCGGCCAATCAGGAGCGCTGGGGGGGCTCCGGCCACAGCGCCGCCTGACCGCCCATCCCCGCCGTTAGGACCGGCGCCCTCTCGGCACCTGGCGGCGGTTCAGGTGAGAAACATGACCGTTGCCTTCATGGAAAAAACAGCAGCTTGATGACCAGAGCGGATAAACCGACGTAGAGCGCCCCCTTAATCCACCCTTCACCTCGGTCGATGCTGGTGCGCGCCCCCAGCCAGCCACCAACAGCGTTGCCGACCGCAAGCGCCAGACCAGCAGCCCAGAGCAGCTCGACCTGGCTGGAAAAAACCGCCAGCGCTATGACGGTATAAATCAGAACGATCAGCACCTTGTGGGCGTTGGTCCGAACCAGATCCAGCCCCAGCACGCGATGCAGGATCGGCATGAGGATGAAGCCGACGCCGATCTGAATAAAACCTCCCCAGGCGCCTGCCCCTACCATGCACAGATGGCCTGCCCAAAGGCGCTGACGAGAGATCGGCGCCCGGGCCTTGTCGGTCGCGGGGCCCGCACCGCTTGAGCCGGTGGCCATTAGCACCATGACGCCGACCATCACCAGCGCCAGCAACCGGTTGAACCAAACGCCGTCCAGTTGGGTGCCGACAGCGGCGCCGCCGGCCGCGCCGACGGACGCTGCCGCCGCCAGGGTCAGGCTGAGCTTTAGGTCGCTGATTCCGGAGCGGAAAAAGATGATGCTGGCGACAATATTCTGGGCCGCAATGGCAATCCGGTTGGTGCCATTGGCCACCGGCCCGGACACCCCCATGAAGAGCATCGCCGGAATCGTCAGGAGCGACCCGCCCCCGGCCATGACATTCATCCAGCCGGCGACAACCCCCACGGCGCTCAGAAGGCCGTACTGCCAGGGCGCGAACGCAGTCTCAGGGCCTGTCATCGTCTGATCGGTGCCCGCATTTTCGATGGCTAAGAGCCCTTGAAAATGTGAGCCAAGTGAAAATCGCATTTTTCACTTGGCAATGTTGCCATCGCAATGACCATGGGCCATGGATGGCTTTTTCAACATCCTACTAATGAGCTTCGTTCCAGTTAGGCCCGACCCCAGCCTCCACCAGCAGCGGTACCGTCAGCTCGGCGGCGCCGGCCATGCGTTCGATCACCCCGTCCTTAACGTCCTCGAGCACCGGTTCGGCCACTTCGAGCACCAGCTCGTCGTGCACCTGCATCAGCACCGAGGCCTCGCCGGCAAAAGTCTCTGTCAACCATCGATCGACCCCGAGCATGGCGCGCTTGATGATATCTGCCGCCGTTCCCTGCATCGGGGCGTTGATCGCCGCCCGCTCCGCCGCCTGGCGTCGCTGGTAGTTGCGAGAGTTGATCTCCGGGAGGTTGAGGCGGCGGCCGAATAAGGTCTCGACATAGCCGGCCTCATGCGCTTTTGCGCGGGTCTCCTCCATGTAGCCTTTGACGCCGGGATACCGCGCAAAGTAAACGTCGATGTATTCCTGCGCTTCCTTACGGCCGATACCGAGCTGCCGGCTCAGGCCGAAGGCTGACATCCCGTAGATAAGCCCGAAGTTGATCGCCTTGGCGGCTCGGCGCTTATCCGGATCGATGTCGTCCGGATCGCCGCCAAACACCTCCGCGGCTGTGGCCGCATGCACGTCTCGGCCTTCCTTGAAGGCGGTCAGCAGGCCGTCATCCCCGGACAGATGCGCCATGATGCGGAGCTCGATCTGGGAGTAGTCCGCCGCCACCAGGACCATGCCGTCGGGGGCGATAAACGCCTCTCGGATGCGCCGCCCCTCCGGGCTGCGGATCGGGATGTTCTGGAGGTTCGGATCGTTGGACGACAGGCGGCCGGTCGCAGCAACCGCCTGATGATAGGAGGTGTGGATACGTCCGGTTTCACTGTTGATCTGCAGCGGCAGGCTGTCGGTATAGGTGGACTTCAGCTTGCTGAGCTGCCGGTGCTCCATCACCAGCCGGGGCAACACATAGTCGCGCGCCAGCTGCTCCAAAACCTCTTCGTTGGTTGACGGCTGGCCTTTCGGGGTTTTGCGCAGGACCGGCAGCTCCAGCTCTTCGAACAGGATCTGCTGAAGTTGTTTGGTGGAGGAGAGGTTGAACTTGCGGCCCACCTCTTCATAGGCGGTTTGCTCCAGTTCGTGCATGCGCTCGGCGAACTCCTGACTGAGCTCACCCAGCATGTTCCGATCCACCAGCACTCCCTTCTTTTCGATCCGGGCCAGCACCGGCGCCAGCGGCATTTCGATCTCTTCGAACACCTGCTTGAGGGGCGGCTCCTCTTCCAGCTTGGGCCACAGCGCATGATGCAGCTGCAGGGTGACGTCAGCATCCTCGCCGGCATATTCGGCGGCTTGGTCCATGGGCACCTGATCAAAGGTAATCTGCTTGGCGCCTTTGCCCGCAATGTCCTCGTAGTGAACCGTTTTCCGCGCCAGGTAGTGCTCCGCGAGTGTGTCCATGTCGTGGCGGAAGCCCGCGGCATTGACCACATACGACTCCAGCATTGTGTCGAAGCGCCAGTGTTCAATCACCAGACCATGACGGGCCAGCACCAGGGCGTCGTACTTGAAATGCTGACCGATCAGCGCGCAGGCCGGATCGGACACCAGCGGCTTCAAACGCTCGATGACCGCCTCCAAAGCCAGCTGTTCTCCGGCCCCGGCGCCGGTATGGGCAATGGGTACATAGGCAGCCTTTCCGGGCTCACACGCCAGGGAAACCCCGACCAGCTTTGCCACCATCGGATCGAGGCTGGTGGTTTCGCAGTCCAGCGCATAGAGCGCCGCAGCTTTGGCGTCAGCCACCCATCGATCGAGTGTCGCCAGATCGCGGACAATCTCCGTGTCCGTGGTTGCCGCCTCGCTGGCGGGATCTTCCTCGTCGAGGTCGGCCAGCCAGCGGCCGAATTCGAAACGGGTGAAAATTTTGCGCAGCGTGTCGCTGTCGGGCTCGCCCAGGCTCAGGCTGGCGCCGTCCAGCTCGAGGGCAACGTCCGTTTTGATCGTGACCAGCTCCTTGGAAAGCGGCAGGGTCGGCAGCGCCTCGCGCAGGTATTCTCCGATCTTTCCCCCGATCCCGTCCGCGGCCGCTATCACGCCATCGAGATCGCTGTAGGCGTCGAGCCACTTGGTGGCGGTCTTAGGCCCGCACTTGTGGACGCCGGGAACGTTGTCCACCTTGTCCCCCACCAGCGCCAGATAATCGATGATCTGCTCCGGGCCAACGCCGAACTTGGCCTTCACACCGTCGGGGTCCAGCACCGTGTTGGACATCGTGTTGACCAGCGTCACACGCTCGTCGACGAGCTGCGCCAGATCTTTGTCGCCGGTGGAGATCAGCACGTCCTGGCCCTGGCTGGCGGCCTTGCGGGCCAGCGTGCCAATGACGTCGTCCGCTTCCACCCCAGCCACTTCGATCAATGGCCAGCCCATGGCCCTAATCATTTTCTTCAGCGGCTCGATCTGCACCCGCAAATCGTCCGGCATCGGCGGGCGGTTGGCCTTGTACTGGTCATAGAGTTCGTTGCGAAAGGTCGGTCCCGGCGCGTCGAACACAACACCCAGGAGATCCGGGTGATGTTCATTGACCCAGGCCTTGAGCATATTGGCCACCCCGTAGAGCGCGCCGGTAGGCTCCCCTTGACTGTTGGTGAGCGGCGGCAGCGCGTGAAAGGCGCGAAATAGATAGGAGGAACCGTCGATCAGGTAAAGGGTGGGGTTGGCGGGCATGCTTTGGGCCTTTCGCGGCAGTTAAGTTGAAATGGTCAGGCGTAGGCGTCACATTATGATAGAGGTGCGAACGTCACGCGAATGGTGTAACCGATGAATATGCGAATACTGCAGACCTGGGCCTTGCTGCTCGTGCTGGCTCCTCTACTGGGCCAGGCGCAGCCCGCCAGCGAGGCGCAGAACGACGGTCAGCCGGGAGGCCCGGTGACAGAAGACGCGCCGCCGCCGCCCCTGCCGGCGCTGAAAAGCGCGCCAAAGCCCGACCCCAACGAGGCGCCGATCGGCGATGTGCCCATTCCGCCCAAGGTCAGGAACAGCCAGGAGATTGTGCCGGCGGTGCGCATCACCACCGGAGACGACGGCCAGATCATTGAGGAGTACTCGAGCAACGGCGAGATCTATATGGTCAAGGTCACGCCCAAGAAGGGGCCTCCCTACTATTTCTTCGACTATGACGGCGACGGCATTATGGAGACCCGGCAGTTCGAGTCGGATTCGGGCGTGAAGCCGGTCCACTGGAAACTGCTCGAGTGGGAGTAACGCGCCGGACTTAGGGGGCGGAGCGCTTGACCACTAGCGCAGCCTGGGAGGGGATTTGATCGAGCTGCTTGACGGCCTGGCGAGGTGGTGCGGCCGCGTCATTGCCTGGTTCACGCTGGCGATGGTACTGCTAACGTGTGGTGTGGTCCTAGCCCGGTATGGCTTTGACGCCGGTTCGGTGGCGGTCCAGGAGCTGGTGCTCTACCTGCACGCCGCCGTGTTTATGCTCGGCGCTGGCTACACGCTACAGCACGACGAACATGTTCGGGTGGACATTTTCTATCGCCCGGCCCCCGCGCGGCATAAACACTGGGTCAACCTGCTGGGCGTGCTGCTGCTGCTCTGGCCCAGCTGCGGCTTCATTCTGTGGAGCTCCCTCGATTATGTTGCCGCCTCGTGGGCGGCCAACCAGGGCGCAGGCGAAGGCTCGCGGGAGGCTGGCGGGCTGCCCTATGTTTACCTTCTCAAAACGCTGATCCCCATCGCGATGGGGCTGCTGATGTTGCAGGGACTGGCGCTGGCAGCTCGCAGCATCCGGGGTTTGAAACGCGGCGCACACAACGCGTCGGTTGACGCCCCGCCGGGTGACGGCGAACGCTGATGGACGGGTTGCTCGCACTGGTGCTGTTTGCCGCCGTCTGCCTGGTGCTGATGGCCGGGTTTCCCGTGGCGTTCACCCTGGCCGGCGTGTCGCTTCTGTTTGCCGCCGTCGGCGCCGCTGCCGGCGTGTTCGATCCGGCATTCTTAAGCGCCGTACCCAACCGTATCTTTGGCATCATGGGCAATGAGACCCTGCTGGCCGTGCCGCTGTTTGTGTTTATGGGCATTGTGCTGGAGCGGTCCAAGCTGGCGGAGGATCTGCTGGGGGCAATGGCGGGTCTGTTCCACCGGCTGCGGGGCGGGCTGGGGGTTGCGGTACTGCTGGTCGGCATGCTGATGGCGGCGAGCACGGGCATTGTCGGCGCGACCGTGGTCACTATGGGCCTGATGTCGCTTCCCAGCATGCTGAAGGCGGGCTACGACCCGCGCCTGGCCAGCGGCAGTATCTGCGCGGCGGGCACGCTGGGGCAGATCATTCCACCGTCGATTGTGCTGGTGCTGCTCGGCGACGTGATTTCCAATGCCTACCAGCAGGCGCAGCGCGACCAAGGCATCTTTTCTCCCGAGACCGTGTCGGTTGGCGAGCTGTTTGCCGGCGCGCTGCTGCCGGGTCTGCTGCTGGTCGGTGCCTATATGGCCTACGTGCTCCTGGTGGCGCTGACCCGACCCGAGCGGGCGCCGCGGGCTGCCGACGGGGACGAACCAACGCCCGCGCTGGGAGAACTGCTGAAAGCACTCGCGCCGCCGCTGCTGCTGATTGTGGCCGTGCTGGGTTCGAATCTGGGCGGCATCGCCACCCCCACGGAGGCTGCCGGCGTCGGCGCCGCCGGCGCGCTGGCGCTGGCGCTGCTGCGAGGCCAGTTTGGCCTGGACGCGTTGAACGGCACCATGCGCGGAACGGTGCGCGTCAGCGCCATGGTGTTTGCAATTCTGATCGGCGCAGCGGTTTTTTCGCTGGTCTTTCGAGGATTCGGCGGCGACGAAGCCGTTCACCGGCTGCTGACCGGCCTGCCGGGCGGAACGGTCGGCGCATTGCTGGCGGTCATGGCGCTGATGTTTGTGCTCGGCTTTGTCCTCGACTTCATCGAGATCATTTTTGTGGTGGTGCCGATTGTCGGGCCAGCGCTCCTGACCATGGGCATCGATCCGATTTGGCTGGGCATCCTGATTGCCGTCAACCTGCAAACCTCGTTTCTCACACCGCCCTTCGGCTTTGCCCTGTTCTATCTGCGAGGCGTCGCCGCCAGCACCGTCACCACCGGCGATATCTACCGTGGGGTGCTGCCATTCATTGCAATCCAGATCCTGGTGCTCGGTCTGATCGCCGCGGCGCCGTCCCTGGTCACCTGGCTACCCGAACGCATCTACGGCTAGTGTCCCTTGAACAACTCGGCTGCTTGAAAGCCGCTTTCGGCACATGGACGTGCCGACATTTTCGATGGCTACAAGCCATTGAAAATGCGAGCCAAGGGAAAATCGCGACTCAAAGCTCCCGCATCATCCACCGGTTGCAGGCGTCGTGGCCGGTGGCTCCTATCGGGCCGTCCAAGTCATCAAAGCCCTGCTTGCGGTAAAGGTGGCGAGCCTGGTGCATCACGTCCAGCGTCTCGAGGTAGCACCGGCGGTAGCCCAGCAGGCGGGCAGTGTGGATGCAGTGCCTCAGGAGCTGCAGCCCCATCCCCTTGCCGCGAAGCTGCGGCATAAAGTACATCTTTTTGAGCTCGCAGATTTCATCGTCACCCCCGACCAGCGGTCCGACGCCGCCACCGCCCAGCACCTCGTCGTGGTCGTCGACGACCACAAAATAGGCGCTGCCGGAGCCCTGGTAGGCGGTGTGCATGTCATTCACTTCCGGATCGCCGATGGAATACCCACAGCCGACGGCTCCGTGTTCGGTCATCACGTCGCGAATCACCCGGGCCATGGCGGCTTTGTCGTCTGATCGGATCGGTCGAATGTGGAACGCCTCGCTAAGCCTCGCATAGCGCAGGGCCGAGGCGTATTGCTGCAGTCCGTCGAGCACGCCCTCGCGCGCCTCGTCGGGAACAAACGCCAGCGCCCGACGCACCTGGTCGTCTGCGCGGTCGTGAATTTCGTGGACTTTTTCGCGTCCGAGTTCGGTCAGCGAGAGGGGGCGGCGACGCCGGTCACCACCGGGACGCCCCGCCGCCACCAGCCCAGCGGACACCAGTCGGTTGATCAGGCGGCTCATGCTCGACTTCTCCAGCAGCATAATTTCCGCCAGCTCTGAGGCGGTGGCCGTGCCCCGCGACTCCAGCTCCATCAGCAGATGGCATTCCGGTACGGTACTGCCGGGAATACACCCGGAACCATCGACAACGCGGAATTCGCGCACTAAAGTACGGGCCGCTTGCCGTAAACCCTCGATCACTGGACCCATATGTATGTCTCATCCACCCAATTAGTTGTAGAATGCAACTATATGAGTGAGTTTTCAACTTCTGACCGCGAGCGCTTCGACCGCGAAGGCTTTCTGCGGGTCCGAGGCCTGGCCGACCCGGCCGGACTGGAATCGATCCTTGAGCAGGTCCGTGCCGAGCTTGCCAGCCAGCCGATGGAGCTGGAAATCGACGTGGGTTATCCGGGCGCGCCGCGGAGCGAGGAAGACCGCGGGGCCTCAACACCCCGCCGGCTCCTTGCCGCCTACGCCCGAAGCGGGGCCATCCAGGCGTGGGCCGCCGTCCCGGCACCGGTCGTCAGTCAGCTGCTGGGCTCCCCCACGGTGTGGCTGAGCCAAGCACACCACAACTGCGTCATGACCAAATATCCGAGCTATTCCAGCGACACCCTCTGGCACCAGGACATCCGGTTCTGGGCGTTCGAACCGCCGCAGCTGGTGAACTGCTGGCTGGCGCTGGGCGAGGAGCGTACGGAAAACGGGGGCCTGCGGGTGATCCCGGGATCTCACCGTTGGGACCTGGAACCCGCCCGGCTCGATCAGGGGTACTTTCTCGATCCGCAGCATGCGGATAATGCGGCGGCCATCGATAAGTCGATTCAGCTGGATCTCGAGCCGGGTGACGCCCTCTTTTTTCACGCTGGTCTATTTCATGCGGCTACCCGCAACCGCACCAACTCGGTCAAGCTCTCGCTCGTTTATTCCTATCATGGCGCCGGAACCCGACCGGTTCCCGGCACGCGCTCGGCAGCGGTCGAAGAAATCCGTTTTGACTGCTGAAGGGCAGGACGCCGACCGGCTCAGGTTTGTCCTGGTCCGACCGTCGGTGCCGGGGAATATCGGCGCCACGGCCCGCGCGATAAAGACGATGGGGCATCACCAGCTGTGGCTCGTGTCTCCTGACACGGAGTTTCCTCACCGGGAAGCGACGCGGCGCGCCGTGGAGGCGGCCGACGTGTTGGAGCAGGCGACCGTTGTCGACACGCTGGCTGAGGCCCTGGCTGGGTGTCAGCTGAGCGTGGCGGTTTCCGCCCGGCGCCGGCATGCGGACTGGCCGATCTTGAGCCCGGACGAGCTAAGAGACCGGGTCAGCAGCGTTGAGGGCGAAGTGGCGCTGGTGTTTGGCCCGGAGTCCAGCGGTCTAAGCAATGAAGAGCTTTTCCAGTGCCGCCTGCAGACCATCATCGCGTCAAACCCGCGGTGCCCGAGCCTCAATCTGTCTCACGCCGTGCAAATCTATGCCTGGGAACTCGCCGGCCATTTCGCCGACCGGCCAACCGATCGCGTTGAGCGCCCCACTCAGGAACAGCTGCACCATCTCCTGGGCGAGGTCGACAAGCTCCTGGAAACCCTCGACTTTGCCCCGGCAGGCCTCGAAGACCCGCGCCTGGCCGCTGTCCTGCAGCGTGCCGACCTCAAGCTCGCCGACTGGTCGCTCCTGGAAGGTGTTCTGCGCCGCGCGCTCCAGCGTCTGTCCAGCTCCGCCGACGACGAGCGATAGACACTGAATTCCGCGCTTCGCCTCGGGCGGCCACGTCCGGACACCAACTTTGCTACTGTGACCCAGCCGGCGCCTGATGGGCCGTGCAAATCACTCCGTGCCTTCAGCAAAAGGACGCCCTATGCGCTTTCAGCACTCTGCGGCACTCGCCGCTTTCATCAACGTCGCGCGCCGTTTCCGGCCCGCGGTCTGTCGGGCTCTATGCCTCACCGCAGCGGCGCTGGCGGCCGGTCTGACGGCCAGTCCGGCCATCGCCCAGGTCAGCGGCGCGGGCACAGGTCTCGTGAGCAACCTCGGCGAACCGCTTTGGCCAGAAACGCGCTACAACCCCCAGGTGCCGACCTTCGAGAAAGTGCTGGGTTACCGGGCCGGCGAGCGCATCACCTCCACAGCCGCGGCCAGGCGTTACTTTGAAGCGCTGGCGGCCGCTCGCCCCAAGCAGCTGCAGTTCTTCAGCTACGGCGAATCCTGGCAGGGCCGACCGCTCTATTACCTGGCGATCGGCAGCGCTGAAAACATTCAGGGCCTGGAGCAGTTTGAAGTCGACATGCAGCAGCTGGCTGATCCGACGACGGATAGCGAGACGGCGGAGACGCTGCTCTCCCGACTTCCCGCGAGCGTCTGGCTCGCCTACAGCGTGCACGGTAACGAGATATCCCCGACCGACGCCGCGATGATGACGGCATACCATCTGCTGGCCGCCGAGGAAGATCCGGTTGTCGATCAGATTCTGGCGGAGACCATCGTCTGGCTGACGCCGGTCCAAAACCCCGACGGGCGGGAACGCTTTCTATTCAACTTCGATCAGACCCTGGGACTGACGCCGGATACCGATCGACAGTCGGCGCAGCATGACCAGCCCTGGCCCGGCGGTCGGGTCAATCATTACCTGTTCGACCTCAACCGGGACTGGCTGGCCCTGACCCAGCCAGAGACGCGCGGTCACGTCGCGGCGCTGCGGCGCTGGCTGCCGCTGGTGTTTGTCGACCTGCACGAGATGGGGCCCGACGCCACGTACTACTTTGCGCCGGAGGCGGTTCCCTACAATCCGCATCTGGCGAGCGACCAGCGGGCCAATCTGACCCTCTTCGGCCGCAATAACGCCCGTTGGTTCGATCGGTTTGGCATCGACTACTTCACCCGCGAGATTTTCGACGCCTTTTATCCGGGCTACGGCGCTTCCTGGCCGGCCTACTACGGCGCCGTGGCGATGACCTACGAACAGGCTTCCGTCGGTGGACTGGCCATCCGGCGTCGCAACGGCAGCACCCTCACGTACGGCGACAGCGTCCGCAATCACTTTGTCACCTCGGTGTCGACCGCCCAGGCGACCGCCATTCATCGCGAAAAGCTGCTCCAGGACTTTCGCCGCTATCAGCTCAGCGCGGTCGCTGAGGGTGAGCGCGGCGTTCGGGAGTACCTGATCAGCAGCGCCGGCGACGCGTCAGCCGCGGACAAGCTGGCCGGCGTGCTGACGCAGCAGGGTGTATCCGTACGACGGGCCATCGAACCGTTCAGCGCCTGCGGCGAGGACTACCCGGCCGGCAGCTACGCCGTCTCGCTGGCACAGCCGGCAAAACGGCTGATTCGGACGCTCCTCGATCCGCAGGTCGACATGGATGCCGAGTTCCTCGAGGAGCAGGAGCGCCGACGCAGCAAAGACTTGGGCGATCAGATCTATGACGTCACCAGCTGGTCCCTCCCGCTGATGTACAACGTGACAACCCGGCCCTGCCAGCGCCCGACCAAAGGCGCTTTCGAGCCGACCGGATCGGAATGGGTTCGGCCCGGGTCGCTCGAGAACGCCGGCGCCACCGTGGCGTATCTTGCGCCCTGGGGCACCCGCGCGGCAGTCCGGCTGCTCACCGCCGCGTTGCGCGATGGACTCCGAGTCCGCGGCAGCGATCAGCCTTTTACGCAGAACGGCACCCGCTACCCGGCGGGCACGCTCATCATGCCGGTTGCCGGCAACCCGGTAGACCTTGGCGCCCGACTGGCAACGATGGCGCGGCGCAGCGGCGCCACCGTGATCGGCGTATCCGACAGCTGGGTCGAGGAAGGCCCCAACTTCGGAAGCTTTAACGTGACCGATCTACCGGCACCGCGCGTCGCCCTGGCCTGGGACAATCCGACGCGGATCTACTCCGCCGGCGCTGCGCGGTTCGTGATCGAACGCCAGTTCGGCTATCCGGTGACGCCGATCCGCAGTGACCGTCTCGCGCGGGCCGATCTGTCGGGCTACGACGTGCTGATCCTTCCGGAGACTTACTCACCCTATGCCACGGCACTGACCGCTAGCCTCGATGAGTGGGTACGTGAGGGCGGCACGGTCATCGCCCTGGGCAATGCGCTGGACGCGGTGATCCAGGGCAAAGAGCCCCTGCTGTCGCTCAAGCGAGAATATGACCACCGCAGCCCACAGCCCGCCGGCGGCAATGGTGACGAAGAGAACGTGAGCCCGGTTTCCGGCACGATGCTGACCGACCTCAAACAGTATGAGGCCGCGATCGCCGCGCCGGAGCAGTCGCCGGAATACGTGCCGGGCGTGTTGCTCAACGCGGACGTGGAGGGTGAACACTGGCTGGCGGCCGGCGTTAAACCGACGCTGAACGTGTTGCTGCGGGGCAATCGGATCTACGCGCCGCTGCGGCGCGACCAGGGCATAACCGTGGCGCGCTTTGGTGATCCCGATTCACTGCTGGTCAGCGGCTATCTGTGGCAGGAAAACCGCGAGCAGCTGGCCTTCAAGCCTTTTGTCGTGACCCGCCGCGTCGGGCGTGGCCACGTGATCGGGTTCACCGCCGACCCGAACGTCCGGGGTTACCTGGACGGCCTCAACGTGCTGTTTATGAACGCCGTGCTGCGCAGCGCCGGCCACAGCGCCCGGCTCCGCTGAGACATTTGCGCGACCAGTTACGTCGTTAGGGAGACGCAGGCTAAGGAATCGGCGTCATGAGATCAGCAACCCCACGGACGGCGGTTGGACATCGCGTAAGCACAATCATCCTCAGCGCAGGCGCGCTGTTGAGCGGGACAGCACTCGCCGGCACTCCCGCAGCCCCCTGCAGCCCGGGCCTCGCTCCGCCCTCGCTGGAGGCCGGCGATCTGGGGCCGGCGCCGGGCGGCAACTTTGTTGAACTGTGCTTTTCGGTTGTCAACGATCGGCCCCACAGCCGCAATGAGATCGCTTTTTCAAGTCTGGCGCTCCCGGCTGCCTCCGGGCTGACCGACACGAGCCGACTGGCGTTGACCGCCGGCGGTCGACAGGTGGCAGCCCAGTTTTCCATCCTCTCACGCTGGGGTGGACCGCTGGCTGACAACACTCGGCCGATTCGCTGGCTGCAGGTATCGCTGCCGGTCGCGCTGGCCGCGGACGCCCAGGCTGACTACCAGCTGCGAATTTACGACCAGCCCCCGCAAACCGCTGACCCGCTGGCGGTTACCCTGACGGACGAAAACCCACTCTGGCTGGTCGATACCGGCGTCGCGCGCTTCCGCGTCGATCCGGAAGACCCGGCCCTGCTCCAGGAGCTCTGGACGGTGGCCGCTGGCAGCGCTGAACTGCTGGTGCGTGGCGGCGCGCAGGCGGGTCCACGGCTGGTATTCCTCGATGACCAGAACCAGTCGGTGGCGCTCGGGGCACAGCCGTTCAGCGCCGTGCCACTGCCGGGCGGAGTGTTTGCCGATGGGTTTGAGGACCCCGTGACGGGCATCGGCGGCGAAGCCAGCCTGGCCGCCGCCGTGGTTGACCCCGGCAGCTTTGAGATTCTCGAAGCGGGCCCGGTGAAGGTCACGGTGGCGGCCCGCGGTCACTTTGTCGACCCGGCCGGCAATAGCCTTTGCCAGCCCGACAACACAACCCCCTATGAAAGTCTGGGCTACAGCGTGGCGATGAGCTTTTTCCGCAACAGCCGAGACGTGGCGCTGGAGTTTGAGTTTCGCAACGAGTGCAGTGACGCCCAGTCGGGCCCCTGGACCGATCAGACACGCCGCGTCACCGAAGTGAGCTGGCAGTTTCCGCTGGTGGACCTCGCCGGCCAGACGGCGAGCTTTGGTGACGTCCTCGACGTGGGCAGCGGCCCGACCAGCTTGGCGCAGCTGCGCGGCGCTTTTGACGGCGGCGGCTGGCGGCGGCGAGCGCGGGCCAGCCGCAACGGTGCAATCGTCTCCGAGCCATCACGTTTTGCTCAGCCGCTGGTGGCGCGACTGTCCGCCGACTGGCTGCTTGGTCTGACCGCCGCATGGATGCGCTTTCGCGAACCCCAGTCACTGGAGGTTTCGGCCGAGGGGATCCGCGTTAACGTGGTTCATGGCGACCTGACGCTGGGCGAAGGAAAGGGAATCTGGAACCATGCGCTGCTGGCGGTTGACGCGCGCTCGAGCGAGCCGCTGGAAGACCAGCTTGCTGTGCTGCGCCAGCGACAGCTCGATTTCCTCGAGCGGGGCCTGCTGCCGCGCTTGCGGCTGGACCACCTTAACGCTGCCAGCGTTTTCCCGTCGCTGGGCACCGAGGCTCCCTCGGCGATCAAAACCGATTACCTGGCCTGGATGAATCTGCTCCATGACCAGACCGCCGGCCTCGGCGGCCAGCATGAGCGTAACGCCACCTTCGGTTCCCAGCTATGGCCCGACACGGGCTCCTCCGATCCGTTCAACGTCGACGCCGGCGCGCCCAATAACGTCAGCTCGGGCATGAACTACTGGGACCCGGCCGGCAACGAGCTGCTGGAGTTTCTGCGCAGCGGTGAGCCGCGCTGGGCCTGGGACTTCGCGCTCGCCGGCTACCGCACACAGCTGCACGCCGCCTACCTGAACACCGGAAACAACAGCCACGGCAATCGCGCCGGACTGGCGGTCACCTCGGGCGGACCGGGCTGCGAGCTATTTCAACCGCCGTGCGCGGCTGACGGCAGCGGCGGTGGCCAATGGCACCGGTCCGCCTTCGGCTCCGATGACTACACGTACGCCATGAGTGCCGAGCTCGGCTATACGCTGCGCCCCACCCTCGGCCTGCGAGAACGTTTTGCGCAGGCCGGACGGACGGTGGTCGGCCGCTACGATCCGGCCATTCCAGAGGGCAACCGGGAAGCTTTTGTCAACGCGATCAACATCACCCGCCAGGTCATTCAGCATCTGGAGATGCTCGCCAACTGCGCGGAGTTTGTGCCCGGCCCCGAGGGCGTGAGCTGTGACCAGCGGCTCCGGGAGATTGTGGGCGAGCTGGCGAGAGACAACCTCGCGGCCGGCATCCTTTGCCAGGGCGAGGTGAATTTCGCCAGCGGCATAAACGGGGATATTCCCGGCCCGCCAGCGCCCCTGCCCGATCGTTGCTTCACGCCGCAGCAGTTTATGCAGAATGCGCTGATGCTGCCGTTCTTTCACCGCTATTTCTTTAACTACGGAGATCCGCCGCAGGGTTCGGTCGGGCGTGCCCTGGGCGAGGCGCCGCGCGTGCTGTACGAGCAGGGGCTGGCGCAGGAACCGGGTGGCGCGCTCGACGTCGCGGGCGACTGGGCCGCCGCCCTGGACTGTCAGCTCAGCGGTGACGGTCGCTCGGTCGTGAGCTGCCAGGCCTCACCGGATTCCGATCTGATGACGGCGATGTCCGCACACACCAAACCTCATACCGCCGCCATGCTGCTGCTGGGCCACGAGGTTAATCCCGGCATCAACCTTTGTACGGTTGCGCGGGCCGCGCTCGACAGCCCCGGCTTTGGCGGCCTTCCGACCGACGCCAATGCCGGCTGGAACGGTGTGGGTCACTTCAACCAGGCGGGCTGGTGGAAAGGCAGTTCGCAGATGATGCAGTCGATGATTTTTGCCGTCGGGATCTACGACACCTGCCCCTGATCTCGTCAGCCGGGTGCTTTTTGTGGCGGGCTCCGGCCACACGAAGCCCGCCAAAACCTGCTTAGGACAGTATTCCCGAAAGCGAAGCTTTTCTGTCATGCTTATAATTACGCCTTCTGCAAGGAGACAACCGCCGGATTGCGGACGTGAAAGGAGTCGTCATTTTGCTCGTTTTGCTGCTCGGGGCCTGGATGGCCGGCGCCGAGTACGTCTGGCTGTGCAAGGTAAAGAACCACTGCGACGGCACGCCGCTGGCCGCGCAGCCCCCGCTCAACGCCGACCCCTTACCGGCTGAACCGGTGGACGCCAGGTCCAGCGCCGCGGCGGAGCCCGTCCCGGCACCGGAGGCCGCGATCAGTGATGATCGGGCGGGTATGACCGCATCGACCGCCGCCGTCCCCAACGGCGAGCAGGCACCGCCTCGCGTCGCGCCACGAGCGGCGCCGACGGTCATCAGCCTTGCCAGCGGGGCTTCGCTGACCACACGGCCACTCGGCTTTGAGCCGGACGTGTGGGACCTCAGCGGCACCGAGGGTGGCACTGCGTACGTCGGCGAGCTGGCCGAATTTCTGAACAGCTCACCAGCGATCGACGTAACGCTGAACGGTGAGTATTTTGTGTTCGAGTCAACGCCGGCCGCGGCAGACAATCTTGGCCAGGCGAGAGCCGCAGCGCTGAAGAGCGCCCTGGTGGAAGCCGGCATAGCCGCGTCACGCATTTCGATCGACTCAGCCCTGCTGCTGGACCGGAGTCGTAAACCGGGCTTTACCGTTGCGACCGAAGATTTCAGCGACCTGGTTGCGAGCCGCACCGTGTTCTTTGCTCCGGCGGCGATCACGGCCAGCACAGACCCAGAGCTACGCAGCTACGTTCGAGAGGTGAGCGGATTCCTGCAGCGCCATCGTGGCGCCAGTCTGCGGGTGATCGGGCATACGGATAATACCGGCGAGGCGGGGGTCAACGAAACGCTGGGGCTCAGCCGGGCTCGCCACGTGGCGGAGCTGTTGGGCGAACTGGGCCTGCCCTCGACGCGCGTGCGTATCGGCTCCCGGGGTCAGAACGAACCGGTCGCAGACAACAATACAGAAGCTGGCCGCGCGGCAAACCGCCGCGTTGAGGTCCAGCTGGATTTGGGACGACGATAAGAATGGCCAATGACGCGTTGATACTGCTAGTGATCATGCTGGGCTGCATCGGCCTGGCGGCCCTGATTTGCTGGTTCACCTGGGGCCGCGCGAGTACCTTTCTCAACAACGAGCTGAGCACGCTGCGCATGGCCACGGATCGGGAGCTGGAAGACCTGGTCCACCAGGTTGAGGTTCTTGAGTCACGGCAGCAGGAAGATCAGGCCACCGCTACCGGGGCCATCTCCGAACGCGATGAGCTGGAGACCCGAGTCAAGCGGCTCACCCAGGAGCTGGAGGATGCAACCGGCCAGCTGGCCAACGCCAGCGCCGAACTGGTCAATCAGAAGCTGGCGGCCGAGACGGCGCAGCAGGAGCTTGCCAGACTCAAGGGCGGCGGGTAGCGCGCAAGCCTGCCAGAGACCGTGTCGTCAGCGGTCTCCCGGCCTCGCCAGCGGCGGCGCCGTCACCGGATGCCCAGCCGGCCAGGGACGCTCGGGCGACTGACCCGACCGATATTGCTCCAGCGAAGCCCGCAGCACGGCAATTTCATCCTCGGCCAAGCCGTCCCGCAGCGCGAGAAACAGCGCTTCCTGCTGATAGGCCACGGCGGCCTCAGCCGATCCGCTCGCCATCTCGAGCATCGCCAGCGTGCTGGTGATTTCCAGGTCAGCCTGGCGAGCATAAAGCTGGCGCAGCGCGCCGAGCACCGGCCCGGCCAGCGCCGGTGGGCTGCCGTCGCAGCCGGCCACAATTCGCGCCAGCACCAGCAGTAGATCGGTTCGCGCGTTGCTGCGCAGTCGCTGGTCCAGCAGCTGGGCCGCGGCGGCGCAGTCTCCCGCTTCGGCCCGGCTCACCGCAAGCCGCAGCGCCACCACCGGGTCCGCGGGCCGTTGCTGCGACAGCAGCTCCAGCTGGCCCGCCGCCTCGGCAAACTGGCCTTGGCGCATCTGCGCATTGGCCAGCAGCAGCCGCGCGTCGCTGAGCTCGGGATCCAGTTCCAGGGCACGCGCATAAAGCGACGCCGCGGCCTGCCAATCCCCCGTCATTTCGAGCAGCACGCCGCGCTGCTCCAGCGCCAGCGGATAGTCCGGCCGTGCCGCCAGCGCCGCTTCCGCGGCCTGCATCGCCGGCGCAAGCTGCCCGTCCACCTCCAGCAGGCGGGCCAGCGTGACCTGCACGTTTGGGTTGTCCGGCGCAATGTCCCGCGCCGTTTGCAGATAACGGATTCCCTGGGCCAGGTCCCCGGCTTCCGCCGCGGCGACGCCCAGCGACATGAAATAATTGAAGCTCCGCGAGTTAGACATCAGACGCTCGTTGAGCGGGTCGAGGAGCACCACGTCGCGCGTTCCCCGCTGGGACAGCAGCTCGGCGGCGCGATCGGCATTCCCGCTGGCGCGATAGGCCATGGCCAGCGGCGTTCGCAGCGCGCTGGCGGTGGGTTGCAGCGACAGCGCCTCCTCCAGGTAGCGCACCGCAGCGTCGAAATCGCGGTCCGCCAGAAGGATCTGACCGAGCTCCGCGTGGGCAGCGGCCAGGCGCGGGCTGGCAACGGTCACCGCTTCGAGGATCTTCCGGGCCCGCCGGCTGTCCCCCTGCGCCACGTGAGCCTGGGCCAGCCTCACACGCGCCGGAGCGTAGTCGGGATTCACCTCAAGACTCTGCAAGAATGCCGTCTCGGCGTCGGCAAAACGTCCTTCCCGCGCCGCCTGCATTCCGAGATAGTAAGGCCAGCGGGCGTCGGCGGGCGCCAGATCTCGCGCCGTTTCGAAAGCCTGCCGGGCGGGCCGTAGAAAATCGTTGGCCTGGTAAACCATGCCCAGCTCGCCATACGCGGAGGCACTGTCAGACGCTGACGCCTCAAAACGCTCCCGGGCCTGCGTCAGCAGCTCGCGCATGTGCGGTGGATGCCCGGCCGGGTCTGGATGATCAACGCTGGCCAGTGTGGCCAGCAGGATTACAAGCGGAATCATGCGATCTTAGGAAGGCGGCCGTTGCCGAAAAGGCGGCCGGGTTGGCGGCGATCCAAACGGTTTGGCCGGTCAAAGGACCAGGCCGACCAGGAAACGCTGGCCGGGTCGGTCCGACCCGGCCAGGTTTTCAACCGTCGGTCAGGTCGTCGACGCGATCGGCGGTGCCGTTACGCTTGACGGATGCCATCCCCTTGGCACAGGACTGGTTTGACGCATACATCTGACTACGCCCGATCTCCTGATGATTACCCGCCTTGATAATGAAATACTTCTTGCCGTTTTTGGCTTCGCGAACTTCGTAACGGCTGTCGGCTCCGCAATTTTTCTGAACCGAAGCCACGCCGTTCAGCGCTGCTTTCTTCGACGTATACCCCTCACTGGAAATGATGCACTCACCATTGCCGGCCTTCAAACGAAAATAATACTGCTTGTTCTTGCCTTGGAAGACTTCGAATTTGCCTGCCATAAGGTCCTCTCCTTAAAATTTCTAACTCCCACGAAATTGAGCAGGGCCGGGATACGGGCAGCCGAGGATGCGCCGAGAAACCCGGATCGATTGCCGAACGGTCGACCATCCATCGCGTAACCCCTCGTTGGCAACCTTAACATCGCACTTGCCTTTGGCAAAGAAAATTGAAAGCAATACACTCGTTCAGGTCACGATTGTTGACGTATCCCCGATTCGCCGAAAAAAAGTGGCCTTCAGGAGGCTTCTCAATGACGCCAGCCGACCTTCCCACTGCACCAAAAAGAGATCGCTTATGACCTCCCAACCCTCCCTACTCGACCCGCCCACAGCCCAGGATGTATCGGTGTTTGTTCCTAGTCGGGATTTTGACTTGTCCCTGGATTTTTACCGGCAGCTGGGATGGCATATGAACTGGCGGGCGGAGGGGCTGGCTGAGCTCGAGCTTGCCGGCAACCGGTTTCTGCTGCAGGACTTCTATGCCAAAAAGTGGGCCCAGAACTTCATGTTCTATATCCGGGTGGACAGCGCTGAAGCCTGGTTTCATCACGCGACCAAGGTCGTCGAAGGCGGTCGCTTCGGTGACGCTCGAACCGCGCCTCCTAAGCGTCAAAGCCACGGTGACATCGTCACCTACGTCTGGGATCCCTGCGGCGTCCTGCTGCATTTCGCCGAGGCTACCGACGAACCAGCCGAAGCCGGGAATTGACTGGCTTCTAGAAACGCAAGGACTAACCCTCGCTAGAACAGGTCCTGCGGATCAACGTCAACCGACCACCGGACCCGTCGAGCCTGCGGCAGCTCGGCGATCGCCGGCAGGCACCGGTCCAGCAGACCATGTAGCGGCTTGCGCCGGCGGGAGCTCAGCAGCACCTGCAGGTGATAGTGTCCTGCCCGCCGCTCCATCGGCGAGGGCAGCGGCCCAAGCAGCTCCACCTCGGCGGGGCCGCCCAGCCGAGCCATGGCCGCCGTCACAAAATTTTCCGCCAGCGATCGCTGCGGCGCGTTTGCCCGCAGCACCGCAAGAAACCCGGCTGGCGGATAGGCCGCCGCTTCGCGTTCCGTCATGAGGTCACGAGCGTACGCCAGGTAACCACGCTCGAGGATACCGGCGAACATGGGGTGGTCCGGCTGGTGCGTCTGAATCAGCACCCGGCCCGGCTTGTCAGCACGCCCAGCACGACCCGACACCTGAACCATCAGCTGCGCGGCCCGCTCGGCGGCTCGAAAATCGGCGCTGAACAGCGCGTGGTCGATGTTGAGCACCACCACCAGCGTCACATTCGGAAAATCATGCCCTTTGGCCAGCATCTGGGTGCCAACCAAAATGCCCGAATCGCCCGTGCCGATCTCCTCCAGCAGCTGCAGCAGGCGGCGCCGGCTGCGCACCGAATCCCGGTCGACACGCCAGATTCGACGGCCTGGAAATTCGTCAGAAAGCGTTTGTTCAACCCGCTGGGTCCCTAGACCCAACGGCACCAGCCGGGTCGAACGGCACTCGGGGCAGGCGGTGGGTGCGCGCTGACTATAGCCGCAGTGATGGCAACGCAGCTGCCCGACGGCCCGATGCAGCGTCAGCCGGCTATCGCAGCTAGGACACTCCGCCACCCAGCCGCAGGCGTCACACAGTAGCGTCGGAGCGAAGCCGCGCCGATTCAGAAAGACCAAGGCCTGTTCGTCCTTCGCCAACACTTCATGCAGCGCCTCGCGGGCGGCCGGTGTGAGCGCGCCGTCGGACCCGCAACCCCGGCTGTCGATCAATTCGACCGACGGCAGCGTCGCCGCTCCAGGGCGCTGATCAAGGCGGTGGTACCGATAGCGATCGCTCCAGGCATTATTGAGACTCTCCAGCGAAGGCGTTGCGCTGCCCAGGATGACCGGCACAGCCAGCTCGCGGGCCCGCTGCACCGCCACGTCCCGGGCCGAATAGCGAAACCCCTCGTGCTGCTTCAGCGACAGGTCATGCTCCTCATCGACGACCAGCAGCCCCGCCCGGGGCAACGGACAGAAGACGGCAGAGCGCGTCCCGATGATGACCTGCGCGTCACCGTCGGCAGCTCGCTGCCAGCTGCGCGCGCGCTCTCGATCACCCAGGCCGGAATGAAGCACGGCCACGGTGCTGCCCAGACGCTCCAGGAACCGTCGCGCGAGCTGCGGCGTCAACCCGATCTCCGGCACCACCACCAGGCACTGGCGACCGGCCGCGGCCACCTCGGCAATCAGCTCGAGGTAAACCTCGGTTTTGCCGCTGCCGGTAACGCCATAGAGGAGGTGCGCGGCAAAGCCGCTCGCTTCCCGGATGCGGTTGACGCAGTCGAGCTGGGCCGGGGTCAGCTCAGGACCGCAGCTCACCGTCAACGTCGACCCGACCGCTTGCTGGGTGACGCGTTCGCTGGTCAACAGCGTGCGGATGACCGCGGAACTGATGCCAGCTTCCTGCAGTCGCGAGCGCGCCATCGGCCGCCGTGAAAGCATGCTCAACGCCTGCTGCTGGCGTTCGCCCCGGACCTGCCCGGCGTCGAGCGCCATGCGGCCGCTGGGCGTCAACACCAGCTCCGTTTCCGGCGCCGCTGGATTGTCCCAGGCTTTGGGCAGCATCGTGTTCAGCACCTCACCCAGCGGGTGGTGGTAATAGCGGCTGCACCAGCGGGCCAGCGCCAGCTGCTCAGCGTCGAGTGCAGGCGTCGGCCAGCAGCGGGTGACGGGCTTCAATCGGGCCGTATCGAACTGCCCTTCACCGGCGCCGAGCACCACCGCCTTGAGCTGACGGCGGGCAAACGGCACCTCCACCAGCATGCCGGGCACGGGCGGCTCGTCGAAGGGCCACAGATAATCAAAGCTGCGCGACAGCGGAACCGGTACGGCAACCTGACAGGTGGATAGAGGTGCTTGGCTGATGGCGCGGGCCGTCAATCAGAAACGACCCGGCATTTTAGCTCACCGCCGACTTGTTCGGCCCACTAATCTTCGAGCAGAGTAATCAGTCGATCCAGGTCCAGCTCGATGCTGCGAGGAAACGCGGCCGGACGGTCGATGCCCTCCACCTCTCCTTCGACCGTCATCATTCGAGTTCGGATGGCGCTAGCCTCATAGTGACTGCTCAACAGGCGGTCCCACAGCAGCGCGCTGGCGGCGTCGCTGGCGCCGTCGACGCCCATACAGACCTGAAGGTGCATCGCGTCCTCGGTGAACAGCGGATCGAGCGCTTTCAGCAGGCGGCGCCGGAACTGAATTTTTGGCAGCAGCAGCTCTTGCACCTGGTCGTCGGTAAACGACAGCCAGGAGGGCGCGTAGCGGGCGGGATCGAAAAAGCTGATCAGCCAGTCGACGCGACCGAACACCAGCGACAGGTCCTCGAACAGACGCTGTTCGCAGTCGTTCGATTCGGGGCTGAAATAGCGGTAGCTGGCGCTAACGCCCTGCCAGGCCAGGCGGCGGCACACCGCGGCGCCTCGCTCCGGCTTGGGATCGGTAATCACCAGCCGCACGCCCTGCGCCGCCAGATGGCGACAAACCGCCACGCCCAGCGTGTGGTGTGGCGACCCAACCAGCGCAACTTTTGCTGCAGCGCTTTCGCTGCCTTCCTGTGGCAAAACCCGTGTCAACGTAATTCATCCTGAAGCGTTGTTGACCTGTAGCCTCGTTCTGGACGGGATCTTCCGTGAAAACCGACCGAAATGGTGCGCAAGTGCCTGTTTTACAGACCAGCTACAAGCGGGTGTTACGATAGCATGGGATCTGAAACCCTGGTGATGATGCAAACAATGTTCACGCCTCGGGCCGACAGCAAAACCACCGGTACCGTGGACCGTCTGGACATTTTTTTGCGCTCGGTGGAGCGGCAGGCGTTTACCATGGCCAACTATGCAACCGGCAACCCCGACGAGGCGCTGGATATCGTTCAGGACGCCATGACCGCCTTCGTTCGGCGCTATCGACGCAAGCCCGAAGAGCAATGGCGCCCGCTGTTTTTTCGCAGCGTGGACAATCGGATCAAAGACTGGTTTAGGCGCCGCAAGGTCCGGATGCGATGGCAGGCACCCATGCAGGTCATCGACAGCGGGCCCGATCTTGAAAGCCGCGCTGAAGACCTGACGACACCACAGCCGGATCGCGCGCTTGCTGGACAGCAGGGTACCGAGGCGCTGGAACGGGCGCTCGCCGCGCTGCCGGACCGGCAGCGCCAGGCGTTCCTGCTGAGATCCTGGCAGGGGATGAGCGTCGCTGAAACCGCTGAAGTGATGGGTTGCAGCGAAGGCAGCGTCAAAACGCACCTGTCGCGGGCGACCAGCGCGCTGCGGGAAAAACTGGAGAAACATCAGCATGACTGACATCGATCGCGAGCTCTCCAACGCGGTGAATACCATCGTCGAGCAGCGCAGCAGCGGCCTCGACGCGGCCACACTGTCGCGGCTCAACCGAGCCCGCCAGCAGGCGCTGGACGACGTCCGGCACGAGAGCCGAGGACGCTGGCTGCCGGGCGGTCTGGCGGCGGGCGCGGCAGTGGTGGCCGTGGCTATCGGCCTGACCGGACGGGTGCCGCCGCCCGCGCAGCCGCTGCTGGAACAGCCAGTTTCCGACTTCACCGTACTGGCGTCCGACGAGTCGCTGGAGATGCTGGAGAACCTGGAGTTTTACGCCTGGCTCGACGAGGTCCTGACCGAGGCTGAGGCCGGTTGATGAGGCCTGAAGATACACCCCTGCGGCAAACGCCTCTGTGGCTGGTGCTGGCGTTCACGAGTCTGCCGCTGACGCCGGCAGCCGCTCAGACGCCGGACGGCACCGCGGAAGCGCAAACCCCGGCGGCGGCGGCCGGCGATGATGAGCCGCCGCCAAGCATGGCGTTACTCGAGTTTGTTGCGTTGTTTGAGACCGAAGACGGCCAGTGGATGGATCCGGAGGCGATACCCCTGACGCTGGACGTCGACGACACCAGCGACGGGCCCACCGCGGCGCCGCCAACCCGTCAGGAGCGCGCCCCAACGCCCGCCCATCGCCGGGAGCTCCGTCATGCGCGATAAGCGACTGAACCGTCGGCTCGCCCCGCTCGCACTCCTCTTGCTCACCTGGCTGGCCACGGCCGGCGCGGGCGACTGGGATTCGCTGAGCGAAGCGGAGCAAAAGGTGCTCGCGCCGTTTGCGCAGGAGTGGGACACGCTCGGCGCCGAACAGCAGGAGCGCCTGGAATCCGGCGCGAAGCTGTGGACCAGCATGACACCCGAACAGAAGCGGCTCGTTCACAAACGCTTCGGTCAGTGGCAGCGCTATGCGCCGGAGCAGCGTCAGCGCATCATCGACCGCTTTGCCCGTTTCCGTTCGCTCCCGCAGGAGCAGCAGCGGCTGCTGCGACAGAACTTTCGCCGCTTTAACGCGCTCCCCGAAGCGCAAAAAAGACGCATCAGGGAGCTCTGGGATTCGATGTCCGCGGAACAGCGCAAGAGTTTTCTGAATCGTTTGCGCAACGGCCGAGCCGGCGCTGCACCCAGCGCGGCCCGACCGCTAGCGCAGATGGCACCGGCCCAGGCTCGTTGGTTTCGTGAGCTGGCCGGTCAGCTGGGGCCGGAGGCAAAACGGAACCTGACCCGACGGCTTCGCAACGGCACACCCGAACAGTGGAACGCGCTGGAGCGACGCCTGGCCGACATGAGCCTGGAGGAACGGGAGGCGTTCCTGCTAGGTGAGGAAACTCCTTAGCTAGCTAGTGTCCTGCGGCGTTAGTTCGTTGCAGGACACTAAAAGCCAAACACGCTGAAGCCGCCGTCGACGGCGAGCGTCTGACCCGTGATATAGCTGGCAGCCGGCATCGCCAGGAAAGCCACCGCCGCGGCGACCTCCTCGGCATCAGCGATCCGGTTCATGGGCGTTCGGGCGAGCACCTCGTTGAGGTACTCAGCATCCCCCAGCACGCCCTCAGCCAGAGGCGTATCGGTGTACCAGGGAGCAACGGCATTAACCCGGATTCCGTCCTGCGCCCATTCGCAGGCCAGGTTGCGGGTTAGCTGATTCATGCCGGCCTTGCTCATGGCGTAGGGCGCCCCGGTGCGCAGATGGGTCAAGCCGGCAACCGACGACACGTTCACCACCGACGGGTCCGTTCCAACTCGCAGCAGCCCGTGGCAGAGCCGGCTCAGCTCGAAACAGGTGCCGAGGTTGGTGTCCATCAGCGCCTGAAACTCGCCAGCCTGGTAATTGAGTGCGCTTTTGCGAACGTTAGTGCCTACGTTGTTCACCAGGATGTCCAGGCCGTTCCAGAACGTACAAAGCCACGCGGGGACCCGGCCAAGCTCCTCCAGGTAGGACAGGTCCATCGCCAGGCCGTAGACCTCCTGCTCCGGAAACGCGCCCGCCAGCTCCGACACCTTCCATTCCAGCACCTGCTGGCGCCGGGCCACCAGCGCCACGTTGGCGCCGAGGCTCAGCAGCTCTCGCGCCACGGCCATACCGATCCCGGCTGAGCCGCCGGTGACCAGCGCCCGGCGGCCGGCGAGGCGCCAGCGGTTGTTGCTCTCGCCTTCCCTATTCATGACCCAGCGGCTCCGGCTCGCCGTAGCGAAAGCCCTGCAGCAGGTCGATTTTCAGATCATCGCAGAAGCGCGCCTCAGCGTCGGAGCTGATGCCTTCAGCGACCACCTTAATGTCCATGCCCTGTGCGTAACTCACCAGCATGCGCACCGTCTGCTGGTGCGCCGGCGGCGAGGTATCGATATCACGCATCAGGCTCGCGCTGAGCTTGACGTAGTCCGGCGGCACCTCTGCCAGCGCTGTGAGCCGCGCCTGCCCTGACCCAAAATCATCGTAGGCTAGCTGGACCCCTAGGGACTTAAGGCGACTGCCCACGTCCTGGAGATGGTCGCGATTGGCCACGGCGGCCTCGTGGATTTCCAGCACCATCTGCACCTGGGCAAACGCCGTCCGCAGATTGGCGATATCCTCCAGCAGACGCCCAGGCCGCTGGACCTCCTCGGGATGAATGTTGAGAAAGATCGGGACCTGCTGGCCGCTGGCGGCTGCGGCCCGAACCGCCACCCGTCGCATCAGGTGCGCAAGTTCCAGCTCCAGCCCCTGGTCTCGGGCCAGCTCAAACAACGCCACCGGCGAAGACGGCAGGTCCGGCCGATCACCCCGCGCGAGCGCCTCGAAGGCAAACAGCGTGTGCTCGGCCCGATCGATCAGCGGCTGAAACAGCACGCTGATTTGCTGCCCCTCCAGCATCTGCTTGAGCGGCTCAACCTCAATTTCTGCATCCGAATCGCTGGCCGTGGTCTCGGCAGCTCGCTCCGCGCCGTGAACCACGGTAAACGCCAGATCGGCGAACTGAATCTGGTCGCCGTGGGTCAGCGGGCTGCGCTCCTCGGCTCGTTGCCGATTGACGAACGTGCCGTTGGTGCTGTCGAGGTCCATCAGCCACAGCTGGCTGCCGTCCCAGTTGATTTCTGCATGGAGCCTTGAGATGCCCTTGGCCTTGAGCGCGAGCGACAGGCTGCGCTGCCGGCCGATTCGAAAGGGAAAGTGATCCAGCGGAATCCACACCACCTCACCGTCACTCCGGAGGCGACCTTCAAGAAACCACTGCTGCTGAGCTGTCATCGGCTTGGTTATTTTGCCTTGCGGGCCGCCATCGTGCCTATTGTGGACCGGCGGCGCGGATGTTCATAATGCGCGGCCATGATTTTACTCAATAAAACGCGGCTACAGCCGGAACCTCTCACCGCCGGTGACCCGGTTGCGGTGCGCCTGGAGGTGAGCCTGCCGGAGGGGCCGCTGTTTGAGCTGGACTGCGTGTTGGAGTGGTTTGAGCCTGGCCGCGAGGCCCCGGCGCTCACCCATCACCTGCGCGGCGCGGGCCTGGACGTGTCCTGGCTGCCGGCCGGCAACTATGAGCTGGCCTTCAGCGCCAGCGCGCTCGACCTGGCTCAGGGGAGCTACCGCCTGGTGATCACGCTGCTGCACCGCTATGGCGGTCGCGAGACTCAGGCGCTGCGCGAGACCGTAAAGGCCGAGGTTGCCGCCGGCGCCGTCGGCAACCCTGGAGCCCCCGGCCACTGGGAGATCCGGTCCGCTGACGGCGCGGTACCCGTTGCTGAACTGTCCTGGAACAAAGGGCACGAAGACTGGTTCTACCGCCACTTCGACCACGCCGCGCGCACCATCATCACCTACATGCTGGGCGATTCCCCGGCCCTCAAAGGCCAGATCCTAGACGTGGGTTGCGGGGACGGCATCACCGACCTCGGGGTGTTCTACCGGTGCCGTCCGGAGCGCCTGGTGGGCATCGATCCATTCCGCGGCTACGATCGGCTGCCGGAGATTTGCGGCCGCAACCATCTACCGCTGACGGCGCTGCCGGAGGGCCTGGAGTTTCTGCCCGCCAGCGGCAACGAGATCCCCTTCGGCGACAGCGAGTTCGACGTGGTGCTGTCCTGGGGATCGTTGGAGCACATCGCCGGCGGCTACCAGCAGACGCTCGAGGAGATTCGGCGGGTGCTGAAACCGGGCGGGCTGCTGTTTGCCCACCCCGGGCTGTATTACTCCAATTTTGGTCACCACCTGGGCGAGTTCAGCAACGAGCCCTTCTTTCATCTGACCAAATCCGAGCAGGAGCTCAAAGATTTGGTGCTTGGCACCGAGCCCAACTACATGGACCGTGCGGGCGAGTTTTCCACGCCGGAGCAGTACTGGCAGTGGTACAAAGAGCTCAATCCGATGACCGTGGCGCGCTTCGAGCGGGAGCTCAAGGATCTCGGCTTTGAGTTTTATCGCGTTGCGCTGCGCACCGAGGACCTGGTCGAATACCACCACCCGCGGCTTCAGGACTACCCGATGCAGGATTTAGCCACGGTGGAACTTTACCTGTCCGCCTACAACCGCAAATGACGATGCACGCGCTCCGCCGGCGTACCGAGCCACGCTGCCGGCCTGTGGTCTGGCTGGCGGTGCTGGGCCTGGTGGCCTGCGCCGGCACGCCCAGCGAGCTCCCACCCGCCCCCTGCGCTCCGGCCACGGCCTGGCAGGCGGGCCTCAGCGGAGAGGCGGTGGCTGGAACCTGCGAGGAGTCCGATAGTCGCCTGTGGCGAGAAGCGCGCAACCTGGGTATCGAGCTGCGCGCGTTGCTCGACGAGCGCGCGTCCCTGGATGCCGCTGCCCCCGGCGCGGCCCTCACCGAAGCGCGGCTGCAGCGGGAAATTGACCAGATCCGCGGCGCAGCGCTGATCCGAGGCTGGCCTCTGCCTGAAGACTAACCGAGCGAGGGCTGCTTAAACCGGCTGGCTCTCAGCCATACGAACGCAGTTGCGACCGGCCGCTTTCGCCTCAATGAGCGCTTGATCCGCCGCCCGCAGCAGCGCCTGCTGGTTGCGGATGCGGGACGAGAACTCCGCGACGCCAACGCTGATCGTGATGGTGATTTCGTGGTCTTCAATCAGCTGCGGCGCACGCGCAATCGTATGGCGAAGCGATTCCATTTTGCCAAACGCCTCGCGAAGCGAGAGGCCCGGCAGCATGATGGCAAACTCTTCGCCGCCCAGACGGGCGATCAGCTCTCCCTCACCGCGCTGGCGGTTAAGCACACCGGTGACCTTCTTCAGCACCTGGTCGCCCACCAGATGATCGTAGCGATCGTTGACGTCTTTGAAACGATCCAGATCGAGCATCGCCAGACACAGTCCGCTCGGGGTTGTATGCTGCGACCGCACCGCCTGGTCGAGCGCCTGGTCGAAGACCCGACGGTTGGCGATGCCGGTCAGCGGGTCGGAGCTCGCCCGGGCGTACATGTTGCTGTGATAAGCCGCCTCCACGGCATCGCTGGCGACAAATTTCAGCACCACACCGCCGAAGGCTATCCGGTCACCATCTTTCAGCTGACAGCGGGTGATGTCGTCGCCGTTGACCTGAGTCCGGTTGGTCGACTGCAGGTCGGTGATGTAATAGCTCTCGCCGTCGTAGGCGATCTCGCACTGCTTGCGCGATACGCTTTCCTCGCCAAACTGCAGATCACAGGCGTTGGAGCGCCCGATGGTGACTGGCTTCAGGCTCAGCTCGAACGACTTGCCAAACGGCTCACCGCGGATCACAACCAGCGTCGCGCTAACCCCCTCGGTGGCGGCGGTCGTCAGATTGTAGAAACGCTCGGTTGTGCGATGATCGTCGGTCAAAAAAACGTGCTCCTTACCCCCGACCTATTTTATCCTCTGAATCCGAAGGTCGCACCATCACCCGTTCAGCGGCCAACATCTCTGAAACCTCCTGCAAGGAAAAACGCATGACAGAAGCCCTGCCCCCCGACGCGCTGCGCTGGTGCGTAGACTTAGCCCAGCTCAGCTTCCGCTCGACCGCTGAGGTGACGCCCGAGCCGGAGGTGATCGGTCAACCGCTGGCCGCGGACGCGCTTCGCTTCGGTCTGGACTGCAAGGCGCCCGGACAAAATGTTTTTGTCCGGGGTATCCGCGGGACCGGGCGGCTGACGATGGTAGAGGGCGTGCTGAAGGAGCTGCAGCCCCGCTGCCAGGATCAGCGCGACCGGTGCTATGTCCACAACTTCGCCCAGCCCGATCGCCCCAGGCTCATCGACCTGCCGCGCGGCCAGGCGCGCCCGCTGCGGCGCGCGCTGCGAGAAATGGCGGATTTCGTGGCCAGCGGTCTGGGCGACGCCATGAACAGCCAGCATCTGCAGGCAGCTCGCAGCACGCTGCAGGAGGAAGCTCAGCAGCAGGTCAACCAGATCACCAACCCGTTTGAGGAGGAGCTCCGGTCCCAGGACCTGGCGTTGGTTCAGGTCAAAACGCCGCAGGGCAATCAGGCCGCCATCTTCCCGCTCCTCGACGGCCAGCCCGTTCAGCCGGAGCAGTTTCAGGCGCTGGTGCGAAAAGGTGACATCAGCACCGATCAGCAGACCGAAATCTTTTCCCGCATCGAGGGTTTTGCCAAGCGACTGCCGGAAATCTCGCAAAAGATCAGCAAGGTGATGCGGCAGAACGCGCGGCAGATTCAGGAGCTGAACGAGAACAGCCTGCGCAGCCTGATGAGCAGCACCACCTCGGGGATCAAGCAGGAGTTTCCGCACGACGCCCTCGGGGCGCATCTGGACGAGGTGGTGGACGACGTGGTGGACCAGGTGCTCAGCGGCGGCGGGAAAGACTTTGACCCGGTGACCCGCTACGGCATCAACATTCTGCTGGAGCACCATCAGGACGCCAGCCCCGTCGTGCGCGAAACGAGTCCCAGCCTGACCAACCTGCTCGGCAATATCGAGACCGTCTGGGACACCGGCGGACAAGGCAGCGCCGACTACCGGTCGGTTCGCGGCGGCTCCCTGCTCGCCGCAGACGGCGGGTTTCTGATCCTGGATGCACACGACGTGCTGGCGGAACCCGGCGCCTGGCAGATCCTGATGCGCACCCTGCGCACCGGCATGCTGGAAATTGTGCCGCGGGAGTACAACTCACCGTTTTCACCGGTCAGCCTGAAACCGGAACCGATCGCCGTGTCGCTGCGGGTTGTGCTGATCGGCAGCGCCTCGCTCTACTACCGGCTCGACGCGCTGGACTACGACTTTGCGCACCAGTTCAAGGTGCTGGCCGACTTCAGCGAAGTCCTGGAGCGTGGCCCCGAAGCGCTGCGTCAGTATGCCGGCGTCCTGGCCCAGATCTGCCAGGAGGAAGGACTGAAGCATCTGACCCACTGCGGCGTCGCCGCGCTCGTCGAGCACGGTGCGCGCGTTGCCGACAAGGCCGGCAAGCTGACCGCCCGCTTTGGCCGCATCGCCGATCTGGCGCGCGAAGCGGATTGGGTCGCAGGTCAGCGAAGCGCGGAGCTCATCAGCGGTGACGACGTGCGCGAAGCCGTGGCCCGCACGCGACTGCGCGCGAGCCTGCCCTCCACCCGCTTTCAGTCTTTTCTGAAGGACGGTACGGTGACCATCGAAACGTCAGGCGCCCGGATCGGCCAGATCAATGGCCTGGCGGTGATGAGCGCGGGCCCGATCAAGTTTGGCTTCCCCGCCCGGATCACCGCAGCGATCGGCCCAGGCAGCGCCGGCGTCATCGACATCGAAAGCCGCGCCAGCATGTCCGGCTCCATTCATACCAAAGGCTTTCACATCCTCGGAGGCCTGCTGCGCACCCTGCTAAAAACCGATCACCCGCTCGCCTTTAACGCCTCGATTGCCTTCGAGCAAAGCTACGGCGGGATCGACGGCGACTCGGCGTCCGGGGCGGAGATCTGCTGCCTGCTGTCCGCGTTGACGGACGTCCCGCTGCGCCAGGACATCGCCATGACCGGCGCCATCGACCAGCATGGCCGGATCCAGGCCATCGGTGGTGTGAATGAAAAGGTTGAAGGATTCTTCGACATCTGTGATCACTTCGGGCTGACCGGCAGCCAGGGCGTGATTATCCCCAGCGCCAATGCCGGCGACCTGATGCTGCGCCAGGACATCGTCGAGGCAGCCCGCGCCGGACAATTTGCGGTATACGCCGTTTCCTCGGTTGAGCAGGCGCTGGCGCTTTACACCGGCCGCGAGGTGGGTCATTGGGGCGACGACGGTTACCCGGCAGACAGCCTGCTGGGTATCGCCCGTCAGCGGGCCCGGGAGTTTTGGGAGGAAACGGCCCGCGGTCCGCAGGCCGTCGAATAGGCCGAGCCGCGGGCGAGCAGCTAGCCTTCCAGGAGCGGGTTGTCCCAGGCGCCCTCAAAAACCAGCTCAGACAGCGGTCGGCGCTGACGCGGGCCGGTTTCGCCGCCGTGAAAGTCTTCGTCCAGATCGCTGAGCTCCCCGGGATGCCCAACCGCGATCATCGACATCGGTACGTAGCGGTCAGGGATACCAAAAGCCAGATGGGCCGCGTCAGCGTCAAAACCGCCCATCTGATGAACCACCAAGCCGGCCGCTACGCCCTGGAGGTGCAGGTTTTCAGCGGCTGCCCCCGTATCGTATTGGGCCCAGCGGTTTGGCTTTCCGTTGCGCGAGAACTCGCCGTCGGCCATGACCAGGATCAGCACCGGGGCCTGGCGGGCCCACTGCTGGTTTTTGTCGGCCAGCGTGTTGAGCGCCGCCTCCCACCCCTCGGGTTGGCGTTCGCGATCCCACAGCAGAAAGCGCCAAGGTTCCTCACCAAAACACGACGGCGCCCAGCGGGCTGCCTCCAGCATTCTGAGGACAGTCGCGCGGTCGACCGGTCGCGAGTCGATGGCCCGACCGCTCCAGCGTTCGGAAATGATGGATTCAATCGGGTGGTCTGCCGGGGCGGGACGTCCGCTCATGGTCTTACTCTCGTCAGGCGGGATAGAAAAAGGGCGCCATTGTAACTGCCTCGCGGGCAGATGGTCCAAATCGTTGCGCTTTGGCGCACCTGCGGACCGGCGATGGCGAGGCCGCTTGCAAACCAGCCCCGTGCTGGCCATGATGCGCGGCTCTTATGGGCACGTTTGGGACAAAGATCATGAGGCATTTTTTCGTAATTGCATTACTGGCTGGGCTGCTTGTCGGCTGCAGCTCCGACGACAGCGATACCATGAAAGAAAAGGCGGCTGAGACCGCTGAAGCGGCCAAAGAAGCCGCATCGGACGCTGCTAAGGCCACCGCCGATGCCGCCGGCGACGCGATGGATAAGGCAGGTGAGATGGCCAGCGACGCCGCAGATGCCGCTGGTGAAGCGATGGATGGCGCCAAAGAAATGGCCGGGGATGCCATGGACAAGGCCGGCGAGATGGCTGACGACGCGATGGACGGCGCCAAGCAAATGGCCGGCGACGCGATGGACAAGGCAGGGGAAGAGCTGGAAGCCGCCGGCGAGTCGCTGAAGGAATCCGCCATGGATAAAGCTGACGAGGCGATGGAAGAAGCCGAAGACGCGGTCGAGGACGCCACCGACGGCGGCAATTGAGCGCTTCCACGGAGCCTTAAAGCCATAGAGACGCCGGCCGGCTTCGCCCGCCGGCGTTTTCTTGTCTAAGCTCCGGCCGACCAGCCTGCCGGCTCTTCGCACAACCCCAGCAAGAACGCGTACTCTAAAGCCTGCTCTTCATACTGGCGGTAGCGGCCGCTTACGCCGCCGTGGCCAGCGGACATCTCGGTATGGAGCAGCAGCAGCCGGTCGCCCTCTTTCATGGCCCTGAGCTTGGCAACCCACTTGGCCGGCTCCCAGTATTGAACCTGACCGTCGTGCAACCCAGCCGTCACCAGCAGGTGCGGATAGGTCTGCCGAGAGACGTTGTCGTAGGGTGACCATAGCGCCATGCGGGCGTAGTCGACGGGATCCGACGGATCACCCCACTCATCGTATTCCCCGCTGGTCAGCGGGATCGCCGAATCCTCCATGGTCGTCAGCACGTCGACAAACGGGACCTGGGCAATGGCGCCGCACAGCAGCTCCGGGGCCTGATTAAGCACGGCCCCCACCAGCAGACCCCCGGCGGAACCGCCCATGGCAAAGATCCGGCTTGGGTCGCCGATCTTTGCTTCCGCAAGCCCTTGCAGTACGCCGATAAAGTCGGTGAACGTATTGGTTTTGTGCTCCCGCCGGCCAGCGTGATACCAGTGCCGACCAAGGTCCTCACCACCACGCACGTGAGCGATGGCAAAGATTACGCCCCGGTCGAGCAGGCTGAGGCGGGAAGCCGAAAACTCGGGATCGATGCAGGACCCATACGCACCGTAGCCGTAGACCAGCAGCGGCCGCTGGGCCAGCGCCTCCCCATCCTTGCGGTAGACCAGTGATACCGGTATCGAGTTGCCATCCGCGGCGCGGACGTGGTGCCGCTCGCTGGCGTAGCCAGCAGGGTCATAGCCGCCACCCACCTGCGTGCGTTTGCGAAGCCGCGTGCGCCGGCTCGCGAGATCGAGGTCGTAAATCTCATAGGGTCGAGTCAGCGAGTTGACGCCGAAGCGGAGCTCCGGCTGATCGAGGCCGTTGTCGTCGAGGAAGTAGCATGGTCGCTCAGCGGGCTGCAGCCCGTCGATCGTAACCACCCAGGGTGATTCGCCGTCCAGCGGATGGACGCGCAGCACCGGAAGACCGTCGCGCCGCTCGGCGACCACCACCTGGTTTTCCGTGAGCGCAAAATCCTCGAGCAGGACCTGGTCATCGGCGACGATCAGGGGTTGCCACCGCTCGGGGCTGGAGAAAGCGGAGCCCTCCGCCTCGAAGAGCTCGAAGTTCTCGTGTCGCAGGTTGCTGTGCACAAAAACCCGACCGTCCCGGTCGTCGACGCCATACTCGTGCCCGGGGCGCCGGGGCGCAAACACCTGAAAGGCCGCCTCAGGCTCTTCGGCAGCGAGCCACCAGACTTCATCACTGAGAGTGCTGCCGTGGTGTATGTACAGGTACTGCCGCGACGTCCCTCGACTGACGCTGGTGTAAAACGCAGGATCCTCTTCGCGACGGCACAGCTGGTCGGTATCCGCGGGCTGACCCAGCCGGTGGCGCCACACTTCGTTGGGCAGCAGCGTTTCGGAGTCCTTTTTGACATAAAACAGGTAGCGCCCGTCAGCCGACCATGCGACCCCGTCGTCGATCCCCTCGATCTTTGGGTCGACTTCGCTACCGGTTTCGAGATCCAGCACCGTCAGCGCGTACAGCCCGCGACCCAGCCGATCCTCCGTGATCGCCAGCCACCGATGGTCATCGCTGCACGCGAGGTCACCGAGCTCATAGTAGGGATGCCCCTGCGCCCGCTGGTTACAATCGAGGATGACCTGCGCCGGCGCGTTTGGCTGCAGGCTGCGACGCAGAAAGACGGGGTACTCGAGATCGCCGCTGACGCGGGTGAAATATTCGAACGGCCCACGGCGATAAGGCACGGTCTCATCATCGCGAATGACCCGGCCGATCAGCTCCTGCTCAAGCGTTCGGCGAAGCCCCGCCAGCGGCGTCAGCTCGGCTTCGGTGTAGCGGTTTTCCGCCGCGAGGTGGCTGAGTACCGCCTCGTCAGATCGAGAGTCGTCTCGCAGCCAGTGCCAGGGGTCGTCACGGTGCTTACCGTGAGCGTGGTGCTGAAACGGTTTGCGGGCCGCCAGGGGCGGCCGGGTCAGGAGCGCTCCGCCAGGGGCACGTAGTCGCGGGCCGCGTTCCCGGTGTAAACCTGCCGGGGCCGGCCGATGCGGGTTTCCGGCGTTTCGCACTGTTCCAGCCACTGGGATACCCAGCCGACGGTCCGGGCAATCGCAAACATCACTGTGAACATGTTGGTCGGGATGTTCAGCGCCTTGTAGATGATGCCGGAATAGAAATCGACGTTGGGGTAGAGCTTGCGCTGGACGAAGTAGTCGTCCTGCAGCGCAATTTCTTCCAGCTTCATGGCCAGATCCAGCAGCGGGTCGGAGATGCCCATTTTTTCGAGCACTTCGTGACACGTCTTGCGGATAATGGTCGCGCGCGGATCGAAGTTCTTGTAAACCCGGTGGCCAAAACCCATCAACCGGAACGGGTCGTTTTTGTCTTTGGCCCGCTCCATGAACTTCGGCACGTTTTCCACGCTGCCGATCTCGTTCAGCATGCGAAGCACCGCTTCGTTGGCGCCGCCGTGGGCCGGGCCCCAGAGTGCGCAGCAACCCGCCGCGATGCAGGCGTACGGATTCGCGCCGGTGCTGCCGGCCAGCCGAACGGTAGAGGTACTGGCGTTTTGCTCGTGGTCGGCGTGCAGGATAAACAACAGATCCAGCGCATTAGCCGCTACGGGATCCACTTCATAAGGTTCCGCCGGCACCGAATACATCATGTGCAGCAGGCGCGAGGCGTAGCCGAGCGCGTTGCTCGGGTAGGCGTATGGCCAGCCGATCGAATGCCGGTAACAGGCTGCAGCCACGGTCGGCATCTTCGCGATCATGCGGATCGCGGCGAGCCGCCGGTGAGCCGGGTTATCGATGTCGAGCGAGTCATGATAAAACGCTGACATCGAGGCCACGATGCCCATCATCATGGCCATCGGGTGCGCATCGTAGTTAAAGCCGCCGATGAAGGTCTTCATCGACTCGTGGATCATGGTGTGATACCGGATTTCCTGGCGAAAATCTTCGAGCGCCGTCGCGTCAGGCAGGTCGCCGTTCAGCAGCAGGTAAGAAACCTCGGTAAACGAACTCTGCTCGGCCAGTTGCTCGATCGGATAGCCGCGATACAGGAGGATGCCCTCGTCGCCGTCGATGTAGGTCACCGCGCTGCGGCAGGCCGCCGTGGCCGCGAAGCCGGAATCGTAGGTGAAGTAGCCCAGGGCGCCAGGCAGTTTTTTGATGTCGACCGTGGGAAGACCCGCGGAGCCGCTGATTACGGGCAGTTCTAAGTCTGAGCCCGTACTGGGATCGGTAATCAGCAGTTTATCGGCTGGCACGTGTCGCTCCTGTGGACCGTTTTGGGGGGCGCAAGGATACCACAGCTCAAGGCCCGGAGCGTGTTTTTTCCAACAAGTGTTTAATTTTGGCGCCGGCAGAATCCGGCGCCGTCTCGGGCGGGCGAAGCGGCGGCCTTCACCCGTGCCTCAGAGCGGGTTTGCGTCAGCTGCTGCCGCCGCGACGATAGCGCCGCTTGAACTTGTCGACCCGACCACCGCTGTCCACAATTTTGTGTTTTCCGGTGTAAAACGGGTGAGACTGGCTGGAGATTTCCACCTTGATCAGCGGGTACTCGTTGCCGTCTTCCCACTGGATCGTCTCTTTGCTGGACATGGTCGACCGCGTCAGAAAGGAGAAGTCGCAGGAAATGTCCTGAAAAACCACGTCGCGGTACTGCGGATGCGTATCTTGTTTCATATTCGTTCTTCGCTGGCGACCGAATCCTGCGTCGGCCTGCAGCCTGCTGTTGTTTGCCTCTACCGACGAGCGATAGCGCTGTTTAAGTGGACGCTTCGGGCTGTCGTTGAGCCCAACGCGGCAAAGCCGGCTAGTCTATCGCGACACGCGGAACGCAGCAAGCGCTACAATCCGCCCATGAAACGCGCCTCTCTGCTGGCCCTGCAGCTTTTCCCCTGGCTGCTGCTGCTCACCATTCTTGGGGCACGGGCCTCGCTGCCGGTGGAGACGTTTCGGGCCCGATTTATGGGCGAGCTGGGTCCGATAGAGCTCGGGACGGTGGTCCTGCTGCTCATCGCCATCGCGATCGGTGCGCTGCTCCTGAAGCGAGCGCGCCCGCGGCCGCTCCAGCGACTCTGGTACGCCCTCGTCGTCGCGGGCTGTATCTATTTTGCCGGGGAAGAACTTAGCTGGGGTCAGCACCTTGCGGGCTGGTCAACGCCCGACGCCATCGCTCGACTCAACGATCAACAGGAAACCAATCTCCACAACATGAGCAGCTGGCTCGATCAGAAGCCCCGTCTGGCCCTGGAGCTTTGGATGGTGTTCGGCGCGCTGCTGGCGCTAGGCCGCCGCGCCGGCGGACGTCGAAGACCCCTTGGCGCCCCCTGGGAATGGGCGCTGCCCGGCCTCGCCTGCGCGTCAGCCGGGCTGGCGGTGCTGCTGAGCCGACTGCCGGAGCGCCTGGCTGGGCTGTGGGCCCCGGCGAGCCAGACCCCTTTCGATATTCGGCTGGCGGAAGTGCAGGAGCTGATGATCAGTGTGCACCTGTTGACCTATCTGGTTGCTGCCCTTGTCGATACTGGGAAACGGACCGAATAATAAGCGTCGAGGAGGTGGCTATAGGGCATGCACTTAGCTTTCCCGGTCGACCGACAACACCTGTCCAAACGCGGCCAGCACGACAATCGGTCGGCAGCACACCTCGCAGTCGATCACCTGCTCGTCCCGGTCGAGCTCCGGCTCCAGAAAGATCGTGAAGGTTTCCCAGCAGTAAGGACACTGGATATCTCGCTCGCTGAGCTGCTCAAACATCGCGCAGAAACAGCCCCTGAACGTCATTGAGATATTGATACCCCAGCTCGCTGGGCGCTATCCGTTCGGCGTCGACGTTGAGCCACCCCTTCTCGACACCGATGTGGAGCTCCGGCTCAAGCTGCGCCATCGTCAGCCCCGTGCGCCGGGTAAAGTCGCTGACCGCAACGCCTGCTCTTAGCCGCAGCGCCCCGAGCATGAATTCGAATACGAGGTCGTCGGGGCCGAGCGTGGTTGTCTGGATGACCCGCTCCGGGCCAGCGAGATACGTGGCCGGATGGCGCTGCTTAACCAGGCGCTTCACCGAACCCTCGGCGGCGCTCGTGATTTTGCCGTGGGCGCCCGCGCCGATGCCCAGATAATCGCCGAAGCGCCAGTAGTTCAGGTTGTGCTGGCAGGCTTGACCGGGCCGGGCAAAAGCCGACACCTCGTATCGCTCGTAGCCGGCATCCGCGAGAAGCTGATGAGCCTGCTCCGTCATTTCCCACGACAGGTCCGCATCGGGCAGCTTCGCCGGCGGCGTGCGGTGGAACAGCGTATTGGGTTCCAGCGTCAGCTGATAGTGGGAAATGTGGCCCGGATCGAGCGCGAGCGCGCGCTCCAGGTCCGCCACCATTTCGGCTGTGGTTTGCCCCGGCAGGCCGAACATCAGGTCGATATTGATGCCCTCAAAGCCCACCTTTAGCGCCTCCCGAACCGCCTGCTCGGCGCAGTCGGCGCTGTGGATCCGGCCAATTTTTTCCAGCAGCCGGTCGTTGAAACTCTGGATACCCAGCGACAGCCGCGTCACGCCCGCCGCTCGGTAGTCAGCCAGCGGGCCGCTTTCCAGGGTCCCGGGGTTCGCCTCCATCGTCACCTCAGCCCCAGGCCTGATCGCAATCCGCGCCGCCACTCCACTCAGCAGCCGTTCGATGTCTTTGGCCGGAAACAGGCTTGGCGTGCCGCCGCCGATAAATATGGTGCTGACCGTGCGCCCCCAAACCCGGGGCAGATCCGCCTCCAGGTCAGTCAGGAGCGCCTCGACATAATCCGTCGTCGGTGCGTCACCTTTCAGCTGGTGAGAGTTGAAGTCGCAGTAGGGACACTTGCGCACGCACCACGGCAGGTGGATATAAAGGCTGAGCGGCGGAAGTCCGTTGAACATGGGCCTGAACCCGGCGGCAGCCCGGTTAGCCGCCCGACGACGAAGCCAGCAATGCAAGCAGCTGATCGATCGCCTGCCCGCGGTGGCTCAGCCGGTTTTTGGTCTCCGCGGTCAGCTCCGCGCTGGTGACATTCCCGCCGCCAACCTCAAACAGCGGGTCGTAGCCGAAGCCACCCCGACCACGCGGTGAATCGATGAGCGTACCTGCCCACGTTGCCTGCACGATCAGTGGCAGTGGATCCGCGGCGCTGCGCAGCAGCACCAGGGCGCAGCAGAACTCCGCCCGCCGATCCTCGACGCCTTCCAGCTTCTGGATCAGCAGCCGGTTGTTGTCCGCGTCGCTGGCGTTCTCACCGGCAAAACGGGCGGAGTGAACGCCAGGCGCGCCACCCAGGGCCGGGACGCGCAACCCTGAATCGTCAGCCAGCGCCGGCAGGCCGCTGGCCTCACACGCTGCGCGCGCCTTCAGGATGGCGTTTTCCACGAATGTTGCGCCGGTTTCGTCAACGCCGCTGAGGCCAAACTCGCTTTGGGCGCGGAAGGTGACGTCACTCTCCGCGAAGCGCTGATTGAACTCTCGAACTTTGCCCGCGTTGCCGGTGGCCAGCACCCAGGTGCGGCCAGTCACCGCCGGCACCTCACTCGGCCAGCGCCGCGCGCTGCAGCTCCACGAGCCGACTGATGCCCAGCTCGCCGAGATTCAGCATCGCGTCCAGCTCGTCCCGGCGAAAGGCGTGACCCTCTGCCGTACCCTGAATCTCGACGATTGCGCCGGCGTCGTTCATGACCAGATTGAGGTCCGTTTCGGCGTTGGAGTCCTCGGCGTAGTCCAGGTCCAGGACCGGGGTGTTTTTGTAGATGCCCACCGACACGGCCGCGATGCTCCCGTGGATCGGACTCGCCTTGAGCTGCCGGCTCTTTTCGAGCGAACGGCAGGCGTCAACCAGCGCCACAAACGCCCCGGTAATCGATGCGGTCCGCGTGCCGCCGTCCGCCTGCAGCACATCGCAGTCGAGCGTGATGGTTCGCTCACCGAGCGCCGCGAGGTCCACCACGGCCCGCAGCGAGCGGCCGATCAGGCGCTGGATTTCCAGGGTCCGACCGCCCTGCTTTCCGCGCGCCGCCTCCCGGCCCGTGCGGGTGCCGGTCGAGCGCGGCAGCATGCCGTATTCGGCGGTCACCCAACCGCGGCCTTTGCCCCGCAGCCAGGGCGGCACGCGGTCTTCGACCGATGCGGTACACAGGACCCGCGTGTCTCCGGTGCTCACGAGGACCGAGCCTTCCGCATGTTTCGTGAAGTGCCGCTGCAGCGATACGGCGCGCAGCTCGTCGGGCTGTCGACCGCTGGGTCGGATGGTCGGTGGCTGGTCATTCATTGCTGGGGGTCGGTCCTTGAGACGGGTTTTGTTCAGCTGAGCGATGAGTTTACCATTGCCGTTTTCGCGCTGTGAAAACCACCATGTACAGCATGACCGCGTTTGCGACCGGCAGCGAGGATACGCCCTGGGGCCATCTCACGCTGGAGTTGCGGAGCTTGAATCACCGGTACCTTGAGCTGTTCATCCGCCTGCCCGAAGAGCTCCGCGGCCTGGAGCCCGGCTTTCGCGAAACCCTCGGCGAGCAGCTTGGCCGGGGCAAGGTGGATCTGTCCCTGCGCTTTCGGCGCGGAGCCAACGACACCAAGGCCAGCATGCAGCTCAACCAGGCGCTGCTCAGCAACCTGGCCGAACTGGCAGCCCAAACCCGATCCGTGGTCTCCGATACGCCGAGGGCTTCCGACCTGGACTATCTCCGCTGGCCGGGGGTCGTCCAGGACCCCGATCCCGACCTCGGTGCGTTGGCGGCGGCGGCTCAGGCGCTGCTCGAGCGCGTGCTCGGCGATCTAAAAACCATGCGCCAGCGCGAGGGTCAGCGCCTGGCCGAAACCCTCGAAGAGCGGCTCCGGCAGGTCCAGCCGATTGTTGAGAGCGTGCGCGAAACGCTTCCTGAGATCCGCCAACGCCTGTCCGATCGCCTTCATGAAAAGGTTGAGCAGCTGACCCAGCAGCTCGACTCGGATCGGCTGGAGCAGGAGGTGGCTCTGTTGCTCCAGCGGATGGACGTCGACGAAGAGCTCGATCGGCTGACCGGCCATGTCGCGGAAGTCGAGCGCCAGCTCAAGGCGAGTAAGCCGGTGGGGCGACGGCTGGATTTTCTGATGCAGGAGCTGCACCGAGAGGCCAATACGCTGGGCGCCAAGTCGATCGATCAGCGAACCACTCAATGGTCGGTGGACTTAAAGGTGCTCATCGAGCAAATGCGGGAGCAGGTGCAGAACATTGAGTGACGAGGGCGCCGGTCGGGTATTCATTGTTGCGGCCCCCTCGGGCGCAGGCAAAACGTCGCTCGTTCGCGCGCTCATCAGCGAAACGCCCGGGATTGTGATGTCTATCTCACACACCACCCGCGATCCCAGACCTGGGGAAAAAGACGGCGAGCACTACCATTTCATCGACCTGGCCACCTATCAGGCCATGGTGGATCAGGGTGAGTTTCTCGAACACGCCCACGTGCATGGCAACGGCTACGGCAGCAGCCGCGGGGAGGTCCGGCGCGCCGCGGAACGCGGGCTGGACCTGGTGCTGGAGATCGACTGGCAGGGCGCACAGCAGGCCAAGAAACTCATCCCCAACGCCCGCTCCATCTTTATTCTCCCGCCGTCCCGCGCCGAGCTGGCAAAACGGCTGCGGTCCCGCGCGCAGGACAGCGATGAAGTGATCGCCCGCCGGCTGGCCGGGGCCGTCGCCGAAATGCGCCACTGGGATGAATTCGATTTCCTGGTCGTCAACGACGAGTTCGACAAGGCGCTGGAGCAGCTGAAAACCATCATCCGCGCCTGCCGCCTGAGCCGCGCCGCGCAGACCCCGAAGCTCGCGCCGCTGCTGGAAGACCTGCTGGGAGGATAGCAGGCTGCTAGTGGGCCCTGAGCGGCCCGGGTGGCAATAGCCTCATCGGGCGCGTAGAATCGGAAGGCTGTGCGCCCGAAAAGGGCAAGGAATATTCAGGAACATTGCTGTTATGGCTCGAATTACCGTAGAAGATTGCCTCGACCAGGTCGACAATCGCTTTGAACTGGTGCTGCTGGCAACCCGCCGCGCCCGTCAGATCACCAAGGGTGCTGAGCCGCTGGTGGAGTTGGAAAACGACAAACCCACCGTCATCGCGCTGCGCGAGATCGCCGGCGGGGAGGTCAATGCCCGCACGCTCGAGGAGCTCGAAAAGCGCGAGCAGGAGATCATGGAAGCCGAAGCCCTCGCGGAAGCGACGCGGGAGGCCCTGGAAGGCACCTGATCGGGTCGCCCTCAACGGCAGTGTCCGTCCTTGGCCCAGGCCGCAACACCTGATCCAACAACCGCCTCCGGCGTCAGTCCGGAGGACGCTTTTCGCACGCTGAGGCGTCAGCTCAAATATCTGACTCGCCGTCAGGTTCGTCGCGTCGAGCGCGCTTTCCTCACCTCACATAAAGCCCACACCGGGCAAACCCGCAAAAGCGGTGAGCCCTATATCCACCATCCGATTGAGGTGGCTGAGATCCTGGCTCGTATGACCATGGACGACGACACCATCGCCGCCGCGCTGCTGCACGACACGGTGGAGGACACCTCGCTGACCCTCGAGCAGGTGGAAGAAGAGTTTGGCGGAACGGTTGCGGCGCTGGTCGACGGCGTCACCAAGCTCGAAAAGGTCGACTTCTCGACACGTCAAATGGCCGCCGCGGAGTCGTTCCGCAAAATGTTTATGGCCATGTCCCGAGATATCCGGGTCATCCTGATCAAGCTTGCTGACCGGCTTCACAACATGCGGACGATCGGCGCCATGTCCCCAGATTCGCGCCGTCGAATCGCTCTGGAAACGCTCGAAGTCTACGCACCGATCGCCAATCGCTTTGGGATGGAAAACGTTCGCCGCGAGCTGCAAGAGCTGGGCTTTCAGGCGCTCTATCCGCTGCGCAGCCGCGTGATTCGCGATCATGTGCGCCTCGCCGAAGGTCGCAATCAGGAAAAGTTAGCGATCATCGCGCGGGCGCTGCGCAAGCGGCTTAACGGCGCCAGCATCCGGTGCCGGGTTGAGGCGCGGGTTAAGACGCCCTACAGCATCTATCAAAAGATGCGCGGTCGCGGCGGCACCTTCAAGAACGTCTCAGACATCCTCGGCTTCCGGATCGTGGTGGAGCGCGTCAGCCAGTGTTATCAGGTGCTGGGCGTCGTGCATAACCTGTACAAACCCCGTACCGGAAGTTTTAAGGACTACATCGCGATTCCGAAGTCCAACGGCTATCAGTCGCTTCACACGGTGCTGTTCGGGCCCTACGGCGATCCGGTGGAGATCCAGATCCGCACCGAGGCGATGCATACGGTGGCGGAACGCGGCATCGCGGCCCACTGGATTTATAAAGAAAACGACGATCAGCAGGCCGCCACCACCAGTCGGGCGCGGCAGTGGCTGATGCAGGTGCTGGACATGCAGCGCACCGCCGGCGACTCCGTTGAGTTTCTGGAACACCTGAAGGTCGACCTGTTCCCCGACGAGATCTACGTGTTCACACCAAACGGCGCGATCAAGGAGCTGCCGCGCAACTCGACCGTGCTCGACTTTGCCTTCGCCGTTCACACGCAGGTAGGCCTCACGGCCACGCACGCGTGGGTCGACAAGGCCGTGCGGCCCCTGCATTACCGAATCGAGAGTGGCCAGACCATCAAGGTGGTGACAGCCCCCTCCGCCGAGCCGCGGGCCAGCTGGCTCGATTTTGTGGTCACCAGCAAAGCCCGGACGGCCATTCGCCATCACCTGAAAGGGCTGGCGCGCGCTGACGCCGTGCGGGTGGGCCATCGGATCCTGGACAAGGCGCTGGTCGCCCGAGGCGTCTCGCTGGACGCCATCAGCGAACAACAGCTGAACGCCTATCTCGAGGAGGCGAAGCTCCAGCACCTGGAGGACCTGCTGGCCGACCTGGCCCTGGGCAACCGCATTCCCGCGATTGTGGCCCGGCGCCTGACCGAGGACATGGATAGCGGCGGGGATTCGTCAGACGAGGATCTAACCGAAGAAGCGCTGCTGCTGACCGGGCTGGAGGGCAACGTGGTCAGCTACGGCAAATGCTGCCACCCCATCCCGGGGGACCGGGTGATCGGTTATATCAGCGCCGGCAAGGGGATCGTCGTGCACCGCATTAGCTGCGCCAACGTCCGTGAGTTTCGGAAGTTCCCCGACCGCCTGCTGGACGTCGCCTGGGACCCGGAAGAAAAGGGCCTATTCAGCGTCACGCTGAGAGTCGACTCCAAGAACCGGCCTGGCGCCCTGGCGACCGTTGCGGCCGCCATCTCCGAGACCAATACCAACATCGAGCAGGTGGCCAACCAGGAGCGTGACGGCGAGGCCAGCCAGCTGGAGTTCACGATTTCGGTGGCCGGCCGTAAACACCTGGCGCGCGTCATGCGCCGCATCAAAAACTCCCCCGTGGTGCTGGCGGTCCATCGGGAACGCAACTAAAGTTCTCCGACTTACCCATCACCCCTTTGCGCGAGCAGCTCATGAGTCGAGAAATTATTCAAACCCCCGCCGCCCCCGCCGCCATCGGCACTTACAGCCAAGCGGTGAAATGTGGCCAAACAGTTTACCTGTCGGGGCAGATTCCGCTCGATCCGGCCAGCATGACCCTGGTGGAGGGTGACTTTGCGGCCCAGGCCCATCAGGCGTTCAAAAACCTCACCGCCGTCTGTGAGGCGGCTGGCGGCAGCCTCGCCCATATTGCCAAGCTCAACGTGTTTCTGACCGATCTCAGCCATTTTGCTGAGCTTAACGACGTTATGGGTCAGTACTTTTCCGAGCCCTTTCCAGCCCGCGCGGCGCTCGGCGTCTCGGAGCTGCCAAAAGGCGCAGCGGTGGAAGTGGACGCGGTGCTCGTTCTGGACTAGAAAGATCCACGGCATGAGCCAAGGCAAATCCCCTGGCGAGCTGGACGATCCGCTCACCGCGCTGAAGGGCGTTGGGCCCAAGGTCGCTGAAAAGCTGGCCCGACTCGGGCTCGAGCAGGTCTCAGACCTCCTGTTTCATCTCCCGCTGCGCTACGAGGACCGGACGCGGATCTGGCCGCTTGGCGAGCTGCGACCTGGGCAGCTGGCCCAGGTTGAGGGTGAGGTCATCAACAGCCGCATCGTGTGGGGCCGCAAGCCGATGCTGCTGTGGACGCTCGGCGACGGTTCGGGGCGGCTCACCATGCGATTGTTTAACTTCTTCCGCTCGCAGCTCAATCAGCTAAAAACCGGCACCGCCTTTCGCTGCTACGGTGAGGTGCGTGCGGGCCAGCGTGGCCTGGAAATGATCCACCCCGAATACCGCCGGGTCGACGAATGTGGCCCGCTGGCAACGGCGCTCACACCCCATTATCCCTCGGGAGACGGCGTGTCGCAGAAGCTCCTGCGCAAGCTGGTGCCCGAGGCGCTGAAGCGGCTGGACGAGGTTTCTCTGGCGCCGCTGCCGGCTGAGGTGGTCGGTGGCGCACCGGTCGACGCCGGCGCGTCACTCAACGAGGCGCTGCGGTATGTGCATCAGCCGCCGCCGGAGGCGGACGTGGAGGCCCTGGCCGAGGGAGCACACCCTCTGCAGCAGGCGCTGGCGTTTCAGGAGCTGCTCGCCCACCGGCTCAGCCTGCGGCTGCGGCGAGAAAGTGAACGCAGCCGCAGCGCGCCCGTTATGGCCGCCGACAGCGGGCTGCGAGACCAGCTCGTCCAGTCGCTCCCGTTTACGCTCACCGGCGCCCAGCAGCGGGTGATCCGCGAGATTGGCGCCGATCTGGCGCAGCCCCGGCCAACCCTTCGGCTGCTGCAGGGCGACGTAGGCTCTGGCAAAACCGTGGTCGCCGCCGCGGCGGCTGCGCAGGCCATCGATGCCGGCCACCAGGTGGCGCTCGCCGCCCCGACCGAGCTGCTGTCCGAGCAGCATTTCAGCGGCCTGAAGGCGCTGCTTGAGCCCTTGAGCGTGAAGGTGATCTGGCTGACCGGCCGGCTTCGGGGCAAGCAACGCACCGAGGCGCTTGAGTCCGTCAGCGGCGATGCGGATCTGATTGTGGGTACCCATGCGCTGATGCAGGCGGGCGTCGAATATCGTCAGCTTGGCCTGGTTGTGATCGACGAGCAGCACCGCTTTGGGGTGGATCAGCGAATGGCGCTGCGCGCGAAGGGCGGCGGTGTCGACAACTCGCCACACCAGCTGATCATGACCGCCACGCCCATTCCTCGGACGCTGGCGATGACCGCCTACGCTGACCTGGACATCTCAACGATCGACGAGCTGCCGCCCGGACGAATCCCGATCACCACCGTCGCCATGAGCAACAGCAAACGCGATGTGCTGATCGAACGGGTCCGCGCCGCCTGCGCCGGCGGCCAGCGCGTTTATTGGGTCTGCACCATCATCGAAGAGTCGGAAGCGCTCCAGGCTGAAGCCGCCTCCGATCTGGCCGAGTCGCTGACGTCCGCCCTGCCCGACCTCGCGGTTGGCCTGATTCACGGGCGCCTCAAGGCGGCGGAAAAAGACGCCGTGATGGGGGAGTTTAAAGACGGGCAGCTCCAGGTGCTGGTGGCAACGACCGTGATCGAGGTTGGGGTCGACGTGCCCGAGGCCACCCTGATGATTATCGAAAACGCCGAACGGCTGGGCCTGTCGCAGCTGCATCAGCTCCGAGGTCGGGTTGGCCGGGGCGGCGACGCCTCGTCCTGTGTGCTGCTGTATCAGCCGCCGCTCAGCAGCATGGCCCGCCAGCGGCTGAACGTCATGCGCGAAACCAACGACGGCTTTGAGATCGCTCGCAAAGACCTGGAGCTCCGGGGCCCCGGCGAGGTGTTGGGCACCCGGCAGACCGGCGAGGCCCAGTTTCGGATTGCCGACCTCTCCCGCGACCGTGCGCTCCTGCCTTCGGTGGGCCAGGGCGCAGATCGGATGCTGGAAGCCTGGCCAGAGCACGCGCAGGAGCTGGTGGACCGCTGGATCGGCCGTGCGTCAGAGTACGCGGACGTCTGACCCCGGATTTGAGCCTGGGCTAAACTGGCGACCTGTCATGTTCTACCTCCTGACCAACCCCGACAAACGCCGGGCAGTGGCGCGCCTGACCCGGCTCCACCGGCCGATTGGCATTTACCTGCTGCTCTGGCCCACCCTGTGGGCGCTCTGGGTAGCCGCGGACGGCTGGCCTAAGACCGACGTGCTGATCATCTTCCTGCTCGGCACGCTGCTGATGCGAATGGCGGGCTGTGCCATCAACGACTTTGCCGATCGCAAGGTCGACGGTGCGGTGGCAAGGACTGCCGATCGACCGCTGGCAACGGGTGAGCTCACCGGCCGGGAGGCGATCACGGTATTTGTGGCCCTGTGCATCGTCGCGTTTGGGCTGGTATTGCTGACCAATCCGCTGACCATCGCGATGTCGGTAGCCGGCGCCGCGCTGGCCGGCGTTTATCCCTTTATGAAGCGGGTTACCCACCTGCCCCAGCTGGTGCTTGGAGCGGCTTTTGGCTGGGCCATACCCATGGCTTTTGCGGCCCAGACCGGGACCGTCCCTAGGATGGCCTGGCTGATATTTCTCGCGGCGGTACTGCTGACCATCGCCTACGACACCATGTACGCGATGGCCGACCGGCCCGAGGACCGCAAGGCCGGTATCAAGAGCATCGCGATCGCTCTGGGCGACATGGACCGCGCTGCGGTGGGCCTGCTCCAGCTGCTGCTGCTGAGCACGCTGACCATGATCGGAACCCAGCAGGGCTTTGGGGCGGTGTACTTCACCAGCGTGGCGGTGGCGGCCGGGCTTTGCGCTTATCAGCAGTGGCTGATCAGAGACCGCGAGCCCGAGGCGTGCTTCCGCGCCTTTCTGAACAACCAGTGGCTGGGGATGGCGGTCTTTCTCGGCATCTTCCTGCAGACCACGCGCCTCAGCTGACCCCGCATCCCGACCGGCCCGTCCCAGGTTGAGCCCTGCGGCCCGGCGGCCTCCCACCGTCGAGAAAGGACGACCCACCGGGCTAAAGAAAACGGATCGAACAGCCGTTCTTAGCTCCGTTGCTGGCTCGTTTCCCTCGGAAGTCTTTGAATGGTCGTGGAAGCCGCTGTAAACCCGCGCACGCCCCCTAACCGCAGCCAACTGCTGCGCGTCGGCCGACCCTGGGCCATGGCGCTGCAGGGCGTGTGCATGTGGCTGACGATCATTGCGTCGTTTGCCCTCGGCTTTGCGAGCAACGGCGTCGTGGCGATTTGGCCGGCGGCCGGTTTTGGCGTGGCGATGGCCATCTACTATGGCGTTTGGTCGTTGCCGTTTATCGCCGGCGCCAGCTTTGCCTACACGCTGGCATTTCAGGGTGAACACCTCATCTTTTATTTGCTGACAGGCACAGGCAACGCGCTCGCCTGCGTGCTCGGTGCCGCTCTCTACCGCCGGGTAGGCGGGCCCAAAAATCCGATGAAAACGGTGGGTGGCGTGGTCAAGCTGGTGGTGGTGCTGGCCTTCAGCATGAGCGTCATCGCCGCTTCGCTGGGCGTGATCGTGATTTTCTTTGCGTACCGCCTCCCCGCTGAGCTGCTCACCCAGGTCGGCTGGCGCTGGTTCTTTTCAGACCTCACCGGTGCCGTGCTGGTGGCCCCGGCGCTACTTGCGGTGTTCGGCAGCTGGCGGCGTATCCGACGGGGATTTTGGACCATGCTGGCCCGACAAACCTGGCTGCCCACGCTGGTCTGCGCCGCGTCACTAGCGCTGCTCTATCTGGCGACGGGCTACATGCCCGACGGCCTCGGCCAATACCCAACGGTGCTGCTGACGATGCCGCTGTGCGTATGGCTTGCGCTACGCAGCCACACGCCGTCGAGCATGCTGCTGCTCACCGTCACCGTGATCGGCTCGCTGGCGCTCACGCTGTCCGCCACCGGCGACGCCTCGGAAAGCGCTTTCCTGGCGGTCCAGCTCTACGGTCTGGTCGCGATGTGCACGAGCCTTGTGCTCCACGCCAGCACGGCCGAACGCAAGCGCGCCCTCTCAGCCCTCGACTCCGAACGTCAATCGCTGGAGCGGGCGGTCAAGGACCGCACGGCGGAACTCCGGCAGCAGATCAAAGCCAACAAGGATGCGAACGCCAAACTCGCGCTGCTTGCGACCACCGACCCGCTGACGGGCCTGGCCAATCGCCGCGCCTTTATGGATACCGCCAAGCGGGAAATTGCCCGCTGCCGCCGCAACCGCAGCGCCCTGAGCGTGGTGATGCTGGACATCGATTTCTTCAAAAAAATCAACGACCGTCACGGCCACGCGGCAGGGGATGCAGTGCTGGTGAGCCTGGCCGCCGCAATGCGTCACGGCGTGCGGGACGGCATCGACCTCGTCGCCAGGCTGGGCGGCGAGGAGTTTGTTTGTCTGTTGCCGGATACCAACGTTGAGCAGGCGCTGGAGTTTGCGCAGCGCACCCGCGAGGGCGTCGAACGAATGTCCCTTGAGCACGAGGGGCAGGCGCTCAAAATCACCGCCAGCCTGGGAGTCAGCAGATTCACCGCCGAGATGGGCAGCATCGAGGACGCGCTGCAGATGGCGGACAACGGCCTCTACCTGGCGAAACAAACCGGCAGAAACCAGGTCGGCTGCTGTCAGAAGGCAACTCACCCCGTCGAGGCTTCCGCCTGAAAACGCTTGACGCCTCCTAGCTGAACCAGTCCGCGAAAGGCCATTCGGGCCACGTTCGAGTGAGGTAGACCAGGTAGATCATCCCCAGCGCGAAGACGATGAAACCCACATATTCGGCCCACGGCGGAAAGTGAAACCGCGGCCCGGTAACCTCGTCCAGCTGCCGCTGGCGATTCCTCGATCGAGTCCATGTTGCCCATTCCTTTTGCGATCGACGCGACCAGTCTTCATCGATCCGCTCCAGCAGCTCGCGTTGGCGACCATGCAAAAGGTTGTTGAGTTTGTCGACGTGCGTATCGCGTGACGCCTCAACATCCTCGCGGGCCGCGCGCCAGCAAGCCGCTGCGCAGAGGGTGAACAAAAGCTCGTGGCGGTCCGTATAGCGACGGGTTTCATGGACATGGCCGCGAGAGCTGTTGACCAGCGACCAGCTGCCGTCATCGTTGCACTGCACATGGTCGCCACCCTCGTGGTGAGGATGAAAATCGACGGTTGGCCAGCGGCGCTCCTCGCCGGTCCGGCTCAGCAAACGCCGGTATTCGCGGGTCAGCTCCTGTTGGCGTTGATCCATGGCAGGCGCGTTTGCGCTACTCAAAGCCGTCGCGGAACACCTGATCCCCAAGACCACCACCGGCGCTCGTGATGCAAAGTGACAATCCGCCATACTCCAGCGCGCCCAGGTCGGGCGCGCCGTCGTCGCGCGGCCGGCCACAAAAGTCTTCGGGCACAGATAGGACGGGCTGCCCTTGATCGAGGAACGCGCTGCCGTCCAGCAGGGCAAAATCCGCGTTATCCGGATCGACAAACCATGCCCGCATATCGGTCAGGGAAACGTTCTCGAGATTACCCTGCTCGCTACTGACTCCCTGATCGCGATTGCGAATCTGACCCATCAACAGATTGTTGCGGAGGTCAACGTTGCTGGCGGCGAAGCGCACGTCGATACCGGTATTGTTGAACAGCGTGTTGTGGTGAACCTCAGAGTCAGCGGCTTCGTTAAGATAGATGCCGACGTCTGCCGGACAGTTGATGATCAGGTTATTGCGCATGATGCCGCCCTCATGCTCGGGCGTGCAGGTGTTTTCCTCGCAGATCCCTGGCGGACCGGAACCGCCGCCGCCGAAAGACAGGCCGAGGCGGATCTGGCCCGAGTGAAAGCGCTCACACATCACCAAATTCCGTTCGATCACACCATCCTTCGAGTTGCCCTTCAGGAAAGCCGCGTAGCTGATCTGGTTACCACCGGCTTTCGCAAAGTCGTAGATCGTATTCGAGCGCAGAATCCAGCGGCGACCGCCGACCACGTCGATGGGCGTGACGGGATTGGCGGTGTTGCGCGAACTGGCGTTGAACAACTCGTTGCCTTCCACCAGCACGTCATCCGGAAACTGGCCGCCGGTCTGGTTCGCCTTGAGCATCGCATTGAAGCCGTGCAGGCGGTTGTTGCGGATGACCGTAAAGTCAGCGTCGCCGACGACGTGGAACGCGTGCTCACAGTCGGAGTCGTTGACGCAGATGCCTTCGATATCCAGGTTCTCAAAACGCCACCAGGGCGCACTGATCAGAAATCCTTCGACAAAACTGCCGGCGCTGTCCCACACGATCTGCACCTGCCCAAGCGCCTGGGCCCGCACCGTGATGGGCTGCGTCGACGTGCCGGGTACGTTCACGCTGATGCGTGTAGCCGCGATGCGGTAACGCCCCGGGGCGATGGTGATCGTGTCCCCCGGCTGCGCGTTGGCAATCGCGTCGGTGAGGCCCGTGACGCTGTCGACCGCAACGCCCGCGTGACCCGCGCCGCCCAAGGCCAAGAGCAGGCATACCGTCAGCCAGTCCGGCTGACGACAAAGCAAATTGCGTACGAAAGACGGTTTCATGAGCTTCATCTTGCTCTGTTTGAGACGGGACAACTGCCGATACCGTCTCAGATCCAGGTAAGCGTAGCGCGGCCAGCTCGCCGCGCCGCTCACCCTCAAGTATGCGATACCGGAGCCGACGTATGAAAGGAAACCTCAGGCAAGCCGGGTGACCACGATGAAGATTGGGCAACTGATGAGTTCGCCGCCCGTCACCATCGATATGGACGACACGCTGGACCAGGTTCGAACCCTGTTTCTTGAACTGAAGTTCCATCATCTGCTGGTGGTACGCCACGGCGTCTTGCGGGGCGTCCTGTCGGACCGGGACCTGCTCAAGTCGATCAGCCATCGGGTGGGAACCGCAGCGGAAACCCGCAGCGACCTGGATACGCTCAATAAGCGGGTCCACCAGATTATGGTGCGCGACCCGGTGTCGCTCGGTCCCAACGACACGGTCAGGGACGCCGTAAAGCTGTTCAACGAACGCGGGGTGTCCTGCCTGCCGGTTGTCAACAAGCGCAATCGGCCGGTGGGTATCGTCAGCTGGCGTGACATCGTGGCCCGACTTGCCGCCTGAAGCCACTCTGACCAACGGCACTACCCTAAATCGGGCAAGCCCCCGCGAGCCGGGCGGTTCAGTTAGAATTGCCGCTTCTTTTTCGACAGGGGACAGGGCCATGAGTGCAGCCGGCCTGCGGTTGAGTTTTAGCGGCATCATTGGGGCGGTGTTAGCCGCGGCACTGACACTGTCGCCAGGGCATTCAGATGCCCAGACCCGCGACCCGATTCTGCCCGCTGATCACTCGCTTGACTCATCCATCCCAACGCCCGCCTCACTGCTTGGCTACCAGGTGGGAGACTGGCACGTCCATCCCGATCAGCTGATGACGGTGATGCAGGCATTGGCCGACGCCTCACCGAAAGCCACGCTGGAGGAGATCGGCCGCACCCACGAGCGGCGCCCGCAGATGACGCTGGCCATTTCGGACCCGAAAAACCTGACGCAGCTTGAAACGCTCCGCCAGCGTCATCTCGCCGGCGAGGAAGATGCGCCACTGGTGCTTTGGTTCGGCTACAGCATCCACGGCAATGAGGCGAGCGGATCCAATGCCGCCATGCTGTTCGCTTACCTGCTGCTGGCCAGCCAAAGCCCGGAAATCACCGATGCGCTTCAGAATACGGTGGTTTTTATCGACCCGGTGCTCAATCCCGATGGGCTCGGTCGGTTTGCCAGCTGGGTCAACAGCCACCGGAGCACCTCCATGGCTGTACCTGAGCGGAGCAATCGCGAACACCAGGAAGCCTGGCCGGGCGGCCGCTTCAACCATTACTGGTTCGATCTCAATCGAGACTGGCTGCCGCTGGTCCATCCCGAGTCGCGGGCGCGCGTGGCGTTTCAGCAGCGCTGGCGGCCCCACGTGGTCACCGACTTCCACGAAATGGGCAGCGACCAGACGTATTTCTTTCAGCCTGGCGTCCTCAGCCGCCGGCATCCACTGACACCGCAACGCAACGTCGATCTGACCGCGGGGCTGGCCCGCTTCCATGCCCGCGCGCTGGATGCCCTGGGCCAGGGCTACTACTCGGAGGAGGGGTTCGACGATTTCTACTACGGCAAAGGCTCCACCTATCCCGATGCGCAAGGCACAATCGGCATCCTGTTCGAGCAGGCCAGTGCCCGCGGCCACCTGATGGCAACCCGGCGCGGCGAGCTGTCCTTTCGCACCGCGATCCGCAATCAGTTCACCACCTCGATGTCGACACTGCGCGGCTCGGTGGCCCTGGCGGATGAGCTGAAGACCTATCAGCGCGGCTTCGACGACGTCACGCTCGAGCTCGCGCGAACCGATCCCCATGCCGCTTACGTGGTGGGCGACGACCGAGATCCGCAGCGGGCTCTGGGGCTTCTCGGTACGCTGCTGCGACACCAGATCCGCGTCTACGAGCTGGCGACCCCGATTGAGATCGATGGCCAGTCGTTTGAACCGGGCCGGGCCTGGCTCGTGCCGGTCCAGCAGCCCAAGTACCGCCTCCTCAAGAGCCTGTTCGAAAAACGGACGGAGTTTGCGGACAACACCTTTTACGACGTTTCCGCGTGGCACCTGCCGCTGGCCTATGACCTGCCCTGGGCGCCGGTGAAGCGTATCGGCAAGCTTCAGGGTGAGCCCTTTGAGCCGCCGGTGATGGACGGCGTATCGGAGCTGCCTGTCTCCGTGGCCTACGCGATCCCCTGGCACCAGCAGGGCGCACCGGCCACCCTGAACGCCCTGCTGAAGGCCGAAGTTCCCGTGGTGGCGGCAACCCGCGAGTTCAACGCTCTGGTCGTCGGCGGTGAGCGCCGCTTCGACCGCGGCACGCTCGTGGTCTACCCCCCTGCGGACCAGGCGCTGGAGCCGCTGCTCAAGCCTGGCGTCGAGGTGGTGCCGCTGACCACCGGCCTAACACCGAGCGGGCCAGACCTCGGATCGCCGAGCCTGCTGCCGCTGGATCCGGTGCGACCGCTGCTGCTGGTCGGTCGCGGCGTTGACCCACAGTCCGCCGGTGACGCCTGGCACCTGCTGGATACCCGGGTCGGCCTGCCGCCGGTGATGGTGGAAACCCACCAGCTTCGCGAGCTGGCGCTGCACCGGTACACCCACCTCCTGTTGGTCGACGGCGATTATGCTCGACTGGACGAAACCCTCATCCAACGGATAAGCCAATGGGTACAGGGCGGCGGTGTGCTGATCGCCAGTCAGCGGGCCGCCGCATGGGCCACCAAAAACCGCCTCCACCTGGCACCCGAAAACGGCGAGGAGCTAGCGGCTGCTCCGGCCGAGGAATCGTCGAAAGGCGACGAGACGGAACCACCCGCGCTACAGGCGTACGGTGACTACAGCCGACGGTTCGCCGACAGCGTGATCGGCGGAACCGTGGTGAACACGGACGTCGATCTGACGCATCCGCTCGCCTACGGGCTGCAGCGTCCCCATCTGCCGCTGCTGCGCCGGGGCACAGTTTTTCTGAAGGTCGACGACAACCCCTATCAGACGCCTTATCGCTATAGCGAACAGCCGCTGCTCAGCGGGTTTCTCGGGCCGGAGCGAACTCGCCAGATGGCGGGCAGCGCCGCGGTGGTCGCCACCGCGGTCGGTGCGGGCAAGGTGATCAGGCTGGCCGACAACCCGAACTTCCGAGGCTTCTGGCTCGGCGGCAACCGGCTCTACCTCAACGCGCTGTTTTTCTCGCAGCTGATCAAAGCAACGCCGCTGGCGGACACGGAGACCCGGCATTGAGCGAGCGGCGACACCCGGTCCTTGACGACCTGATCAGCCTGCTGCGGCTGGAGCGACTGGAAGACAACCTGTTTCGCGGCCAGAGCCGAGACATCGGGAGCAAACAGGTTTTTGGCGGGCAGGTGCTGGGCCAGGCGCTGTCCGCCGCGAGCTACACGGTGGAGGATCGCTGCGTCCACTCGCTGCACAGCTATTTTCTGCGGCGAGGCGATATGCAGGCGCCGATCATCTACGAGGTGGACCGCCAGCGAGACGGGCGCAGCTTTTCCAACCGCCGGGTGGTAGCGATACAACACGGTCGGCCGATCTTCAACCTGGCGGCCTCCTTCCAGGTACCGCAGGCTGGTCTTGAGCACCAGGCAGCCATGCCGTCAGTGCCGCCGCCCGAGTCGCTCGAAACAGAGACCATCGGTTCGTCTCAGGATCTCCAGTTCCTACCGGAGAAAATGCGGCGCTTTATGTTTGAGCAGCGGCCGTTCGAATTTCGCTGGGTCACGCCGCAGCGATATGATGGCGAAGCGGCAGAGCCGCGGCGTCAGCTGTGGTTCCGCTCCGATGGCAGCCTGCCGGACGATCCGCAGCTGCATCGGGCCATGCTGGCCTACGCTTCGGATTACGGACTGCTGACCACGGCCGGCCTGCCCCACGGAAAAAACCTTTTCTCAGACAAGATACAGATGGCCAGCCTCGACCACGCTATGTGGTTTCATCGCCCGGTGACGATCGACGATTGGCTGCTCTACTGCTTCGACAGTCCGATCAGCGTCGACACCCGCGGCTTTGCCCGCGGTCAGATTTTCAATCTGCGCGGCGAGCTGGTGGCCTCAACCGCTCAGGAAGGGCTTATCCGGCTTCGCTAGCCCACGCTAGCCCCGCCACCACCAGCCGGACAGCCGATCTGGATCGTGATGCGATCACCCTGATCGAATCTGCCGCACCGTTGCGCGTATAACCATATCGCCAGCGGGGTTTTCGGCATGCCAGCTACCGCCATTTGGGTTAAGGCCAATCGAATCTTTGACCAGGTCAGCCGTCTGGAGGCTGACCATCGCACCCGTCGCGTAGCCGAGCTTTGTGGCGATGACGCCGCGCTGGCGGACTGCGTTGCGCGACTGCTGAACGCTGACCACCAGCTGGAACTGGAGGACTTCGACACGCCGGCAGAGCTGGGCACGGAAATCGTGGACGAACAGCTGATCGGGCAACGGGTGGGTGCCTATCAGATTGAAAAGCAGATCGGTGAAGGCGGCATGGGCGGCGTTTTCCGCGGCCGCCGCCAAACGCCAGGGCAGCCCGAGCTGGCGGCGCTCAAGGTACTGAAGCCCGGGCTGGATCGTCGGCGCTTTGTGCTGGAAAGACAGCTGCTGGAAAAGCTCAGTCACCCCAACATTGCCCGGCTGATCGATGGCGGCGAGCTCGCGGACGGGCGACCCTACGTGGTGCTGGAATACATCCGCGGGGACCCGATCACCCGCTTTTGTCGGGGTAAGGCGCTGAGGCCGACGCTCAACCTGTTTCGTTCGCTGTGCCAGGCCGTGGCGTACGCCCACGCCACGCTGGTGGTGCACCGTGACATCAAACCCTCAAACGTGCTGGTGGCATCGGACGGTACGCTGAAACTGCTGGATTTTGGAATCGCCAAACTCATGGCTCAGAGCAGCGGTTTGGCCAACGTTTCCACGCTTTCGCGGCTCCGGCCGATGACCCCAGAGTATTCGAGTCCGGAACAGGTGCTGGGCGAAACGATCTCCACCCGTACGGACGTCTATCTGCTCGGCGTCCTGCTGTACGAGCTGCTCAGCGGCGTCAATCCGCTAAAGGTGGTCTCTCAGGCAAAACGCCTGCGGGATATCACCCAAGGTCAACCGCTGCCGGCGCCCAGTCGAACCGCAGTGCCCGCCAGCCTCCTCGCCAAGGTGAGCAGTCGGCTCCAGCGCCTGGACCTGGACCGGATCACGCTCAAAGCCCTGTGCGTTGACCCGGATGAGCGTTATCAGAGCGTCGGTGATCTGGTCGCCGACCTTGAAAACTTTCTCGAGGGGCAGCCAGTCCGGGCCCGTGGTCGTTCGCGCGGCTACCGAGCGGCCAAATTTCTTCGGCGCAATCCGGTGGGTTCAGCGATGGCGGCGCTGCTGGTGGCGCTGCTCCTTGGCATCAGCGCGCTCTCGGCACACCACGCTCAGGAGCTGCGCGAGCAGATGGCCCGGACCAGCGCAGAAAACCGGCGTGCCGAGCACATCACCAATCTGCTGATTGAGTCGTTCACCGAAGCCGACCCCACCCGAGGGCATGCGAGCCTGTCGACCCGCGACCTCCTGCTAAAAGCGGCGGAACGCCTGGAACGCGACCACCAAACCGCCCCGCCCGATCTCGCACGGCTTCGCCTGGCGGTGGCGAGCGTCATGGCCCGTTTGTCGATGTATGACGAAGCGTTGTCGCAGCTGGACCAGGTTGACGCCTTGAGCCGCCGCGCGGACCTGGCGCCACGTCAACATTTTGAAGTTCATCGGCTGCTTGCCCACATCGGCACCGAAACGGGGCGGTGGCGTGACGCCGGCGGCAGCATCGTCCGTGCTCAAGAGGCGCTGGCCCGTATCAACGACGAACGGACCGTCCTCGCCGCCTCGGTGGACCTCGAGATTTATGCCGCGAGACTCCTGGCCCGCCAGGGCGAGGCCTCAGCGGCCGGCCTCGCCTACGAGCGTGCCCTGGCCCAGGCCGCCGGCTATGGCGCGGACCCAGCGGTTACCCGCGCCTATATCAGCCTGGAATACAGCGAGATGCTGCTTGCCAACGGTCAGGAAGACCAGGCAGAAGCGATGCTGGAGCAGGCGCACCGAAGCGCGCCGTCGGTGCTGGAAACCGCCCCATTTTGGATTCAGATGATCCGGGCACAGGCGCGCCGCGCCATCCGGCGCGGCGACTATGCGCGAGCATTGATCGTCTACAACCGCGGTCTCGCCCGGGCGGGCGCCAGCTTCGGCCAGCGCTCCGAGGAGGTGGCCGGGATGCTCAGCGGTATGGGCACGGCCAACGAGCGGCTCGGCCAGCGACAGGTGGCCACCCGGCTTTATCTCAAGGCCTTCGATATCAGCCGAGCCCGGGTACGCGACGGTGATTTTGTGCTCGTGGAACGGACGCTCAACCTCGCGCAGCTGCTGGCGTTTGACGGTCACTACACCGAAGCCGCTGCACTGCTCGGGGACCAGCTGGAGCAGCATCGCCGTCATGCCGAGGTGTTGGATTTAGACCTGCCCTACTACGAGCAGGCGCTGGGGCGGCTGCAGCTTAACGCCCACAACCCGAACGGTGCGCGCGCCAGCTATCAAAAAGCCCTGCTCACGAGCCAGCGGCTACCGACCACACCCGCCCGCGAGCGCTTCAGCCACCAGACCCGGTGCGAGATGTCGATGCTGAGAGGCTACGAATGGCACCCCTTACCTCTGCGGTTGCTGGAGTCCTGTCTCCCGGCTGCCCGGCGGAACCTGACGCTGAGCCTGCTGCAGGCCCACTCAGGGCTGTCGTCAGGCGCTACAATCCAGTCCAGACTTCTCGAGGAACTGGATTGAACCTTGTCATTCACCAACGATATTGAGCGCGTTTGCGTTTACTGCTCCTCCAGCGATCAGATAGAGCCTGCCTACCACCATGCCGCCAGCCGCCTCGGTCAGCACCTGGCGGAAGAGAATGTTGAGCTGATCTACGGCGGCGGTGCTCGCGGATCCATGGGGCACCTGGCGGACGGCGCGCTCGAGGCCGGCGGCCGGGTCACGGGCATCCTGCCCCGCTTCATGCATGATCTCGAGTGGGGACACGACGGCCTGTCGGAGCTCCAGCTGGTGGAAGATATGCATGAGCGAAAGCACCGCATGCTGGTGAATGCGGATGCCGTGGTCGCCATGCCCGGGGGCTGCGGCACCTTTGAGGAGCTGTTCGAAGCGATCACCTTTAAGCAGCTCGGCCTGTTTATGGGGCCCATTGTGCTGCTCAACACGCTGAACTATTTTGCGCCGCTACTGGACCTGCTCCACCAGTGTGTGGATCAGGGCTTTATGACGCCTAAACACCAGGATATGTGGCAAGTGATCGGCGAGCCCGACCACGTGATGGGGGCGATCGTCAGTGCTCCCGCCTGGAGCCGACCGCTGGATAAGTTTCCCCGCTGATGACACAGCTCGAGCCGGAAGCCGCCCCCGCCGTCAGCGGAGAAAATCGCCGCGGCGGCGGAACGGCATTCGCGATGAAACTACTATTGGCGGCGGCGCTTACGGCCGCTGCGTGGTCGCCATGGCTCGATCAAAAAGCTGAAGGCTACTATGAGCAGGCGTTTGCCCGAGCGCTGGTGACCTTCGGCCTGGCACGCGCGCTCAACGGCGTGATTTCGGTGATTCAGGGCACCGAGGTGTCGCTGCAGCCAGCGGGAGTTGGTGTCACGCTGGCACCGGGGGAGCTGATCGATCCGGTCAACGATCTGATCGAACGCTTTTCCTGGGTCATGCTGGCCAGCAGCACGTCGCTCGGCAGCCAGAAAATCCTCATGGACATCAGCGCCTGGTGGGGAATTGCGCTGATCGTGACCCTGGGCGCGGCTGCCTGGGGCCTGCTGCAGCTATGGCCCAGACGGCGGCGCCTGGGCCGGTTTGCACTCCGATTTTTCCTGCTGGCGCTGTTTCTGCGCTTCGCCATGCCCGCGATGGTACTGCTGAACGAGGGGATCTACAGCCTGTTCATGGCCGACGATTATGTCAGCGCCACAACCGAAATCGAGCGGACGACTACCGAGCTCGAAACGCTTGCAGAGCCGGAGCGCGAGGTCGCCGAAGATCGCGGATTGCTCGAGTCGCTGGGCGACTGGTTCGGTGAGACCACGGACGCGCTCAACGTCCGGCAAAAGATGGCGCTCTACAAGGAGAAGCTGGCGGGGGCCAGCGAGCAGTTTCTGAAGCTGGCGGCCGTGTTTATGCTCCAGACCATGGTGCTACCGCTGCTGTTTCTGTGGGCGTTCGCCAAAGCGCTTCGCAACATCGGCGGGCTGATCCGGTAGCGCAGCATCCAGTCGGCGGTTTCTCAGGCGTCAAATTCAGCGACAACCGGCGTATGGTCAGACGGGCGCTCCAGCTGCCGCGGCCCGGTGTCGATATAAGCGGCGCTGCACATCTCCGTCAGCTCGGGGCTGGCCAGCACCAGATCGATTCGTAGCCCCAGCCCGCGGTCGAAGCCGCCCATCCGGTAGTCCCACCAGGAAAACAGGCCCCCGTCTTCGTGATGGAGACGGAAGGTGTCGGTGAACCCCAGATCGTAGATCGCAAAAAGTGCTTCCCGTTCTTTGGTGGAGCACAGGATTTTTTCATGCCATCGCTTCGGGTCGTGCACGTCCCGGTCGTCCGGCGCGATATTGAAATCTCCCAGCACCACGGTCAGCGGATTTTCGGCGAGCTCCTGTTCGAGGAATTCAGTCACCTTGTCCAGCCAGCTGAGCTTGTAGTCGTACTTGTCGCTGCCGACTTCCTTGCCGTTGACCACGTAGAGGTTAACCACCCGCAGCTCACCCACCGTCGCCGCGATGATGCGTCGCTGAGGATCATCCAGGCCAGCGATATCGGTGACCTTATCTTCGGGCTGCTCCCGGGCGATCAGCGCCACGCCGTTGTACGTTTTCTGCCCCGAGTAGACCACCTGGTAGCCCGCCTCGTTGATCGCCGCCTCGGGAAAGTTGTCGTCGGTCAGCTTGGTTTCCTGCAGCCCCAGGACGTCGGGCTGCTCGGCAGCCAGCCAATCGAGCACGTGAGGCAGGCGGACCTTCAGCGAGTTCACGTTCCAGCTGGCGATCTTCATAGCCCGTAGCTCGCCAGCAGCGGCTCGATGCTGGGCTCCCGCCCGCGGAACGCCACAAAGGATTCCATGGCGGCCCGAGAACCGCCGGTTTCCAGCACCTCCCGGCGGAATGCGTCCCCGGTCTGCGCATTGAAAATGCCCTCCTCCTGAAAGCGGCCGAAGGCGTCTGCGGCCAGCTGCTCGGCCCAGAGGTAGCTGTAGTAACCGGCCGCATAGCCGCCGGAAAACAGATGTCCGAAGCTGTTCAGAAAACGGTTGCCTCGGGGATAGGGAACCACCGCAACCTCCGCACGCACCTCGGAGACAATGCGCGCCACCAGGCCGTGGTCATCCGGGTCGAATTCCTGGTGCAGCCGCAGATCGGTGAGCGCAAATTCTAGCTGGCGCACCAGAAACATTCCGGATTGAAACCGGCGGGCGGCCAGCAGCTTCTCCAGCAGGTCAGACGGCATCGGTTCACTGGTGTCCACGTGGCGCGCAAAGTTGTCCAGCGCTTCGCGTTCCCAACACCAGTTCTCCAGAAACTGGCTCGGCTGCTCAACGGCATCCCACTCAACGCCGCTGATGCCGCCGACCGCCGGGTAGGGAATGCGGGTCAGCATGTGATGGAGGGAATGACCGAACTCATGAAACAACGTGGTCAGGTCCCGATGGTTAAGCAGCGACGGCTGCTCGGCGGTCGGCGCCGGAAAGTTGCAGTTGAGAAACGCGACCGGCAGCTGGCTGTGGCTCGGCCACTGGTACCGATCGCGGCAGCTGCCCATCCACGCGCCGCCACGCTTACCCTTGCGCGCATAGACGTCGATATAGAATCCGGCCAGCTTCTTGCCTTCTGCGTCCACCACGTCGTAGTAGCGCACGTCGGGATGCCAAACCGGTGCGTCCGAGCTTATCCGAAACTCGACCCCAAACAGACGGTTGGTGACTTCGAGCATGCCGCTGAGGCAGCTGTCCAGACTCAGGTAGGGCCGCAGCTCCTCGTCGCTGACAGCGAAGCGTTGCTCGCGGAGCTTCTCGGACCAGTAAGCCAGGTCCCATGCCTTCAGAGGAGTGGCAGCCCCCTGGCTCCCGGCAAATTCGTTGAGCTCACGCATATCGCGCCGTGCGTGTGGCAGCGCCTTTTCCGCCAGCGAGCGCAGAAAGGCCAGGGTGGCGTCCACGGTCGGGGCCATCTTGGTTTCCAGCGAATAATCGCCGTAGCTGTCGAACGCGAGCAGCTGGGCCAGCTCGCGGCGCAACGTCAGCATCTCCAGGATCAGCGGAGAATTGTCCCACTGGCCGGCGTGTGGCCCCTGATCGGACGCGCGCGTTGCGTAGGCTCGATAGACCGTTTCCCGAAGCTCAACGTCATCCGCGTAGGTCATGACCGCGTGGTAGCTGGGATATTCCAGGTTGATCGTGTAGCCACCCTTCTCGCCCGCCCGGGCCGCAGCCTGCTTCAGCTCGTTATCCGGCAGGCCGGCCAGCGCCGCGGCGTCGGTGAGGTGCTGGCTCCAACCGTCGGTGGCGTCCTGGACGTTTTGCTGAAAAGCGGTCCCCAGTTCGGTCAGCCGGCGCCGTATGTCGGCGAAGCGTTTCTGTGACGCGTCCTCGAGATAGGCACCCGACAAGCGAAAGTCGCGCAGCGTGTGGTTAATCACCTGCTGCTGCGGGGCGCTTAGGGACGAAAACGCTTCGCTGTCGGCCAGCGCCTGCCAGGCCTTGGCGCGCGCGGGGTTCTGATCCAGGGCCGTGTGAAAATCGGTGAGCAGCATGACCGCTTCCCCATAGGCCTCCCGCCACGCCTCGCTGTCGGCCACGCTGTGGAGATGGGATACCGGAGCCCAGGCGTTTGAGATCGCGCACAGGACCCGCTCCTCGGCCAGCGCCAGCTCGTCCCAGCTCACCGGCCCGCTGTAGATTTTCTCCAGGGCGGTGCCGGCGTCGTTCACGAGGGTTCGAAGGGCCGGCACCGCGTGACCCGGCTCGATCGCGTCAAAGCGGGGCAGCGGCGTGTTGCCGGTAAGGGGATTGTCGTTCGGCGGCTGGTTTTCGCTCATCTCGGGCGTTGTTACACTCATGAAATGCCTATTCGTCCTTATCGAAACACGTCACCACAAATCCATCCCACGGCCTATATCGACGAGACGGCGGTGGTCATCGGCGACGTGGTGGTGGGTGAAGACAGCTCGTTCTGGCCCACCGCGGTTGCCCGCGGTGACGTCGAGCGGATTGTGATCGGCCACCGCACCAATATCCAGGACGGCAGCGTGCTCCACGTCACCCACGACGGGCCGTACTCGGATGGCGGCCGGGGGCTGATTATCGGTGATGGCGTGACCGTTGGCCACCGGGTCACCCTGCATGCCTGCACGATCGGCAACCACTGCCTGATCGGCATGGCGGCGCTCGTGATGGACAACGTGGTGGTCGGCGAGGAATCGCTGATCGCGGGCGGTTCGGTGGTGCCCCCCGGCAAAGTCATCCCGCCGCGCACGCTGTGGCGTGGCAACCCCGCCCGCGAAGTGCGCGCCCTGACCGACAAAGAGGTTGAGCAGCAGCACTACTCTGCCAACCACTACGTCAAAATCAAAAACTACTATACGCTCTGATCGGTTCGTCAGAACGCAACGGAGAGACGCACGTAGGGGAAGCGGCCCGGCGTCCGGTACTCGTTGGTGTAGTAGTTGCCGCTCGCCTGGCTCGACAGCGGCGGACCTTTGTCCAGCAGATTCTGTACGCCGACCGTCACCAGCATCGCGTACCGCGACAGATCATAGGCGAGCTGAACGTCGTGGTAGGTCGTTGAGCCGAGCCGGCGGCCGTCCAGCTCACCGTCACCCGACAGATCCAGGTTGCAAAGTCCAAATTCGTTCACCGTGCAGCCCTCGTCGACGCCGTGGATATAGCGGACGCCCCACGTGGCTTGCCAGGGACCTGAGCGCCAGCGAGCATCCAGATTGCTGCGCCAGCGCGAAATCACGCGCCCGCCGTCGACCACACCCAGCACGCTCTGCGTGCTGACAGCCGGTACCGGGAGCTCTCCCGGCGCACCGTTTGCGTACGCGGTGCTGACGCGATCAAAATCTGACAGGTACTGCGCCTGCCAGTCGACGAGCCAGGCGCCGGACTCGCTGGCCCAGGTGGCACCCACGTCGACGCTTCGGAGGTCGAGCTCTCCGGAATTGACGAACGCCGAGAGCGGCACCTGAATACCGCCAGCGGCGTCCCGCCCAACCAGGTTGCAGAATTGACCGGCCGCAGCACAGGCGTTGACCAGTTCCTGACCACCCAGGGTCGTGACGAGGCGATCAACGGATAGATCCCGGTACGACACCCAGCCAGCTAAGCCCCACCGTTGCGGGTCCCAGGACGCAGCGAGCTGCCACTGTCGCGTCAGCTCAGCGTCGAGCTGCCGATTGGTTTCCCCGGCAGCTAGACGATTGCCGGCAAGCTCGTCGCAGCCGCTTGGGCCCTGTCCCGCGGAACAGGGGTCGGCCACGGACACCAGCGCCAGACCAGTTGGGCTGCGGACCGCACCCAGCGCCGGCAAATCGTAGTCTCGCGACCAGCTGGCCGTCAGCTGGAGACCCGTAACGGGGGTTGCCGTCAGGCTGGCGCGGGCGGCAAACAGCGACTCCAGCTCGTCTACGTCCGCATACCGCGCCGCGAGCTCGCCCGTGAGCATGTCGGTGACGGGCAGCCGGCTCCACAGCTTGACCGCGCGAGTCTCCAGCGAACTGGTTGCGCGAACGGGCGAAGACAGCGGGAATACAACGCTCTCTCGGCCGGGATCGAAGCGGGCACTCTCATCGCGCCACTCCACGCCAGCCCCGAACTCCGCGGCGCCACCGGCAAGCTCCGGACCCAGCAACGACACGTCGGCCTTAACCTGATTGAGCGTCACGCGCTCGCGGTCAACCGCGTCGAAGGTGATGTAGCTGATCATCGCCGGCGTGATGGTTCCCTGCCCGTCAGGCCCCTGGCCACCGAACAGATTCAGCTCCACGCAGCCGTCGCCGAAGACGTCATCGCGGCAGGGTTGGCCTGCAAGCGACTGCGCCAGCCGTTCGTTGTCAAACTGCAGGGGCCGGTTGGCGTCAAAATCTCTCCGGTTATGTAGCCACTGGACCTGCCACTCCGCTGGGCGGCCGCTCAGTTCAAAGGAACCGGTTAAGCCACCACCCACGCGCCATTCCTCGGCTTCCTGCAGGAATCGGTGATTGCCGGCCTCAACCAGGCGCCGGGCAGCGCCGAACTGGTTTCCCGCCAGCCTTACGCCAAACGGATTGAACGCGTTGTCTGCGGCCACGTCCGGCGCGGTCGAACCGAAGAAGCCGAGAAGCAGCAGCGGCGGGGCAAACTGCAGCGTGGCGTCGCGCTGGCTGTAAAGCGCATCCACCTCCAGCTGCACGCTGTCGGTCAGCGACCAGTCGAACCCTACCAGCAGCGAGGCACGATCCTGCTCGTGCAGGACAAACTCCTCGGCTGCATTGTTGTACCGATCAGCTCCGGCACCCGCCGTACCCAGTGAAAAATCCCCCTCGCGAAAGTCCGAAGGATCATCGACCAGCGTGCCCGGGTCGGTGGTCAGGCGAAACGAGCCTAGTTCTGTCGAGGCGAAGCGCCCCTGTGGGGTGACCGTCGAGCCAAAGGCCAGTCCGGTGCCAAAAATGGGATCTACGGAAATGGCTCTCGCACCACCGACCACCGGGTCAGTATCGAACAGCGACGCGTTGACGTAGATGGATCCTCGCTCGAAGCTGTGCCCGTAGCCGACATCCAGGTGCAGCGACCGACCGTCACCTTCGTCAAATTCGCCGGCCTGCGCCGCCACCTGCAGCCCCTCCAGGCTCGTCCGGGTAATCAGATTGATGGTTCCGCTAACGGCGCCAGCGCCCGCTCGGGCGACGTCTCCGGCCAGCGAGATTTCGATCCGTTCAACCGCTGACAGCGCGATCGTGCTGAGATCCGCGCTGCCGCCGGTGCCCTCGACAACCCGCCGGCCGTTCAGCAGCACCAGCGTGCGGCTAGAGCCGAGCGGCCCGAGCGTGACGGTCTGATCGCCTTGCGTAAAGCCGTTCGCGCCGCGGGTGCGGCCAGTGCCGGTTTGCGGCAGGCTGGCGAGAAAGTCGCCTAGCGTCAGCCAGCCTGACTGATCGATGCTGGCACGGTCGTAGACCAGCGTTCCCGACTCGGTTTGGAAAGGCGTTTCCCCGGCGGGCGTCTGCGCGAGGGAATTGGCAGCACCCACCAGCAGCAGCCATAGGCAGAATCCAAGTTTGCGCATACCACACCTCCATCGCGACAAGGGCATTCGTACGATCTATGCCGTAGCATTTTGAGGCAAATTTCCCTTTTTGTCGATTCGGGAATGGACCTACTGGGCCGCTTGGATTGGCCCAAGAACCGGGTCGTCAGCCGGCTTTGCGCCTCGGCGCGCCGGTTTTTTTCAGATGGACCAGCAGCAGCGAAATGGCCGCCGGCGTCACGCCGGAGATGCGGCCTGCCCGACCGATGGTCTCGGGGCGGCTGCGGCTGAGTTTTTCCGTGACTTCCGCTGAGAGCCCGCGGACGTTGGCGTAGTCGATATCTGCGGGGATCGGGTGATCTTCGTTGGCCTTGAGGCGCTCAATCTCCTCGCGCTGACGCTTCAGGTAACCCTCGTAACGGACCTGGATCTCCACCTGCTGGGCTACCTGAGCGTCGTCAACCGCTGGGCCAAGACCCTCAACCTGCATCAGACGCTCGTAGGTCACGCCCGGCCGCTTGAGCAGCTCCAGCGCCCGGACCTCTTTGCTGATCGGCTCACCGAGCTCTCGGGCCGCCGCCTCGCCGACCGCGTTGTGGGGCGACACCCAGATGTCGCGCAGCCGACCCTGTTCGGCATCGATAGCCTGCGCCTTGCGCTCGAAGTGGCCCCAGCGCTGGTCGTCCACCAGGCCCAGCTCGCGACCCGTGGGGGTGAGGCGGAGGTCAGCATTGTCCTCGCGGAGCTGCAGCCGGTACTCGGCGCGGCTGGTAAACATGCGGTAAGGCTCCAGGGTGCCGTTGGTGGTCAGATCATCCACCAGTACACCCAGATAGGCTTCATCGCGCCGCGGACACCAGGGCTCTTTCCCGGCCACCGCACGGGCGGCGTTTAGCCCTGCAAGCAGGCCCTGAGCGGCGGCCTCCTCATAGCCGGTGGTGCCGTTGATCTGGCCGGCAAAATACAGCCCTTCGATGTATCGGGTTTCGAGGCTCGCTTTCAGGCCGCGGGGGTCAAAAAAGTCGTATTCGATGGCGTAGCCCGGCCGGGTGATATGCGCCTGCTCAAAGCCCCGAATACTGCGAACCATCTGCTCCTGTACGTCGAACGGCAGGGAGGTGGAGATACCGTTGGGATAAAGCTCCGGCGTATTCAGTCCTTCCGGCTCAACAAAAATCTGATGACCACTGCGATCGGCGAAGCGCACCACTTTGTCTTCGATCGAAGGGCAGTAGCGCGGGCCGGCGCCTTCGATCTGCCCGCTATACATGGGCGACCGGTGCAGGCCGCTGCGGATCAGTTCGTGGGTGTCTTCATTGGTGTGAGTGATGTAGCAGCAGACCTGCTCGGGGTGATTCTCGACGCTCCCCAGGTAGGACATCACGGGCATCGGCGTGTCGCCCGGCTGGCGCTCCATCACGGCAAAATTTACGCTGCGGCCGTCGATGCGCGGTGGCGTTCCGGTCTTCAGGCGGCCAACCTCAAACGGGAGTTCCCGCAGCCGCGCCGCCAGCGTGTTGGCGGGCGGATCTCCCGCCCGGCCACCGCTGTAGTTGGCATCACCCACGTGAATCTTGCCGCCGAGAAACGTGCCGACCGTCAGCACCACGCGGTCAGCCTGAAACTCAAGCCCCATCTGCGTTCGGACGCCGGTGATTCGATCACCGCTGACGGTCAGGTCTTCAACGCCCTGCTGGAAGAGCTCCAGCCCCGGCTGGCTCTCAACCATGCCACGCACCGCCTCGCGATAGAGCACCCGATCACACTGAGCGCGTACCGCCCGGACGGCCGGCCCTTTGGAGGCGTTGAGGGTTCGCCACTGAATGCCGGCTCGGTCGGTGGCCAGCGCCATGGCGCCGCCGAGCGCGTCGATCTCGCGGGCCAGATGGCCTTTACCGATACCGCCGATGGCCGGGTTGCAGCTCATCTGCCCGATGGTCTCGATACTGTGGGTCAGCAGCAGCGTACGGGCGCCCGCCCGCGCCGCGGCCAGCGCAGCCTCGGTGCCGGCGTGTCCGCCGCCAACGACTATGACGTCATATTTTGAGGATGCGCGCATCGGTTCGAGTCCGCGTCAACGAACCGGCTATGGTACAGCAGAATCGCCGTCCCGTTGGCCCTGCGCCGGCAACGGAAAGCAGTCCAGATCCTGCGCCACGGCCAGATTTCCCGCGTATCGCTCAGCAATCGACGCGACGATAGCGTCCTTGTGACGCAGGCTCCGCGCCATCCAGTGGCTGATCACCACCGTCGATGGCTTCGCCTCCTGAACGATCTCCGCCAGCCGGGAGGGTACCGCGTGAAGCGACCGCGCCGCCCGACCAGCCCCCTCGGGGATCGCCGCATGCAGCACGAGGAGGTCGGCGCCCCTCGCTAAATCCAGGAACGCCTCGTTGCTGCCGTTTTGATCGGAGCCGAAGACCAGCGTGCGCTCGGCAACGGTGACCCGATAGGCGAGCGCCGGGACGATCCCGTGCGGTACCGGCAGCGCCTCTACCCGCAGGCCGGCGGCGTCGTAAACCATGGTCGGCTCGCTGGCCGCGAGGCCTACCGTCACCGGATTCAGCTTGACCAGGCCATCGCTGCCGGTCAGGTAGCCCGCGAGATAGCCGAAGGCGCCTTCTCTTCGATCCAGCAGTCGATGGAGAAATTGGTCGAGCGAAGGAAACGGCCCCGCACCGCCAGGACCCGCGATGGCGAGCGCGCGGCGCCGCTTGGAGAAGTAGCCGCTTTTCAGCAAAGCCGGCAGAGACGCCGCGTGGTCGGTATGAAAGTGGCTGAGTGCAAGCAGATCCAACGCGGCGAAGCTCGCGCCTGCCTCACCAAACCGCGTGAAGACACCGCTCCCCGCGTCCACCAGCAGGCGCGACCGGCCGTCGTGCCACAGCAGGTAACCGCTGGACGCCCGGTTGTCGTCAGCGACCGGCCCGCCGGAGCCCAAAATCTGCAGTGCCAGTGGCTGACTGGCACAGCGGGTTTCCGCAGCCACGTTCAGAGGCAATAACCACGCCAGCAGCAGCACCCAGCTCATGCGCTTTGCCCACAACCCCTGCACGGGGGCTTCACCCGGCAAACGCAAGACTGCGGTGTTGCTGTCAGGACTAGAGCCACGCCATGAAAAACCTTGTCGCTGCATGTTGCCTTATCCTTGCTGCCGCGCCGCTGATGGCCGCTGAAGAGCCCGATTATCGCGTGCTAGCGCAGCGCGAGGGATATGAACTTCGCCAATATGAAGCGTACCTGGTCGCCGAAACCGACGTGCCGGGCAGTCAGCGCAGCGGCGGCAACCAGGCCTTTCGGGTGCTCGCCGGCTACATTTTCGGCAAAAATCAGAGCCAGGAGAAAATGGCGATGACCATCCCGGTCACCGCACAGCTCGATGAGGAAGCCTCCCAGGAGGGCCAGCCGATTTACCACTGGCAGTTTGTCATGGAGCGGAAGTACCGCCGCGAGGACCTGCCGACCCCGCTCGACAACCGGGTGAGGGTCCGCGAGATCCCGCCCCGCCTTGTAGCCGCCCGTCGCTATTCCGGCAGCACCGGCGAAAGAAACTTTCTGAAGAACCTGCAGGCCCTCGAGAAGGCCCTGGCCAGGGACGGTGTCATGCCCGCCGGGCAGCCGCTGGCCGCGGTCTACAACGGTCCGCTCACCCCCGGCTTCCTGCGGCGAAACGAAGTGCTGGTCGAGGTCGCGCCCGCCGCGGAAGATGGCCAAACCACCGCCGCTCGAAGCCGGTAGTTCCGGCATGTGCCCTGGACGCCGCGTCGCGCGTCCTTAGACCCGATCCACCGACCGGCTCTCGTCCCACGGCGTGCTACAGTAGCGCCGCGCTGCCAGCCGCTGGCCCTTATCCGGGTGAGGTGCCGAAGCTGGTGCAACCACAACCAACTGTATCGATGGGGACATCAGCATGGGCCTATTCAGCTTTGTAAAAGACGCAGGCGCCGCAATTTTTGGCGCGGACGAAGATCCAACCAAGATGGATGCACCGGTCAAACCGTTTGCGTCCCACCTGCGCGACCACAACATCAATCCGGAAGGCATCTACTTCGAGCGCAAGGGGTCGCACCTCAAGATTGAGGGTGAGGTTCCGGATCAGGACACCAAAGAGCAGGTGGTGATGATCCTGGGCAACGTCAACGGCATCGAGACGGTTGAAGACCTGATGGTTGTCGCCAACGCAGCGGGGGTGACGACCACCGCCGAGGCTCCCGCCACGGCCGGTGCTGATGCCACCCCGCAAGACTGGCAGGCCGACACCTATACCGTCCAGCCCGGTGACACGCTCGGCGCCATCGCCCAAAAGCTCTACGGCAGCGCCGGCAAGTACATGGTGATCTTCGAGGCCAATACCCCGATGCTCAAAGATCCCAACAAGATTTATCCGGGACAGGTGCTGCGGATTCCGACCGAGTCCTAAGCCACCTTAGGTACCGCAGGCCGGCCGACGACGGCTGGCCTTGCGGCCACCAGCCCCGAAAAACCTATTGACTCTCGGCGCTCGGCGCCGCGGCCTCCGATGCGGGATCAGCATTGCCGGGGTTCTGCGCCTGGCGGCGCTGAATCTCTTCCTCCGTCGCCTCCCGCACATCCTGAATGTCGATAGCGAAGGTTAGCGTCATGCCGGCCATCGGATGGTTGGCGTCCAGATCAAC